>CBDUQP010000172.1:0-5907 GCA_965369385.1 uncultured Phycisphaerales bacterium | reverse complement strand
GCATGGCTACATCTTTGGGGTGGCTATGATCTCAGAGCGCAAGCGACGCCATGGCGAGGTGGCGGGTGCCTGGGAGTTCATTAATTAGGTCGATGAGTATGCCTTGCGATATGCCGACGGGCTCTGGCCTGCCCTGGCGGCGAACTGGCTGCTGAAGGCGCACGCATCGCGATATCCCAGCAGATTGGCGATATCGCTGACGGTATCGGTGGATGATCGCAGAAGTGATCTTGCCGAATTCATACGTGCCCGTATCCAGTACTCGCCGGGTGGCATTCCGATGTGTTTCTTGAATACCCGAATGAAATGGTCGGTAGAATACCCAACGTGCTCAGCCAGTGCTTCGATAGATTCGATTGTGCCGGGTGACTGCTGCATTAACTGGCATGTTTCCTGGATCCATCCCAGGTGTTTTGAAGGGAGCTCCGCCTTGAACTCACCCTGCTCTTCGCAAAGGAGCTCACACAGGCACGTTTTGAGCCAGTGGACAGCTACCTCGTGGTAGCGTGAACTCAAATTATATGCGTAGATCGCCCGAGTCATCAATTCAGTGAAGGCCGAGAAGTTCGGGATTTTGCGATGCACTTTCGGCAGGACACTGTCGGGGATCTTCAACGCTTTCCCGTGTTGGTTTGTTTGGCGGAAGATTGCATAGGGGACAATCAGCGGATGCTCGGGGTCGTGTGTGGCGATAAGAGGACTGCTGCGGCGAAACAGGAAACAATCGCCTGGGCCAATCTGCTGCGTACCGTCTGGTGTCTCGATCTGCCCCTTGCCGCTGATGACCAGCCAGAGGTTCAGTTCCTTGCTTCGCGATGCGGGATTCTCCCATCGCCAGCTTGGCTCACACGGATACGTGTGTGATTCGAGGATTTCTATATGCGATGACAGAAGCCTCTTCTGAGATGACAACAGCCGGTTGGTCATGGTGACTCTATTTTATCGCGGGCGTACGTATTATGCAACAGGTGTTCGGAATATGAGATGGACGTGTGTTTGCAATATGATGTCGATGAGTTCCATATGCTCTTCTTGCTCCGATATTGGATATGAACTGGTTTTTAGATACCAAACTCCAACTGTGGCGATGCTGTTTGTTCTTGGATATTGGGGCCCTGCGGCCGGGAGAAGCCTGCTTCCGTCAGCTTGAAGTGTGCTGTCGCAGCAGAGGGAGCGGATTTGCGATATCGAGATTATGCAAGTTTATGTCGATAAGTCCAGCTACCGAATATCGGGGGGCAGTGGTAACATGTATTTCGCATCAGATGGACGCATCCGATGGATGTAGGCATGTCATATGCAATTGAATGCAAATCCGTACTTTGCGGTACGAAACCAGTTCAGTTGACGAAGAAGAGGCGTTGTTTTGCAGGAGGCGTTGTTGCTCGGGTAGGACAGGCAACGCGAAGAGTGTCTTTAACAGATCAGGAGATCAGGAGATCAGGATGATGAATAGACTATTAGTAATGATGCTGTTGGGAGTTGGGCTGCTGGCAACGCCGGTATTGGCGCAATCGATCTCCCACGTGGGACAGGCCGATCCGACAACCGAGGGATGGACGCTGATAAACGGCGGCTACCTGATAGTAGGGGCCGGCAACGATGGGCTAGACCATTGGTTAATCAACGCCACAGTCAGTTCTTATACCGGTTATCGTGTGGATAATACCGCCACGCTGAACGCTATTTTGGATAATGCCGCCGGTTGGCAGATGACTGCTACCGTGAGTGTCCCTACACCGGGCCCCAGCCGCGGACCCAACGAGCCGTTCTTTGGTGTGCGAGATCCGAACAACTGGTGGCAGGTTTCGCTCATCGATACCGGTGTCCAAGCCACAACTGGGGCATATATGTCGGGCAGCGCTGGCGATGTGTTGATCGCGGCAGTGGATATTTCTGCGTATCACACGTACTCCATGATCTATGATCCGACGGCCGACAGCATCGCCGTTTCGGTGGATAGTGGGACTGCAACTACTTTCGCCCGTTCGGCCATGAAGGCAGTTTCGGGTTTCCGTCAGATCAACTTCGGTGATTACGATAGCGCTACGGGTGGATCGGTATCGCATTGGGCCAATGTGGAGTTCGCGGCCGTGCCCGAACCTGCCACAATGGTCCTGCTCGCGATGGGCGGCCTGCTGGGCCTCCGTCGCAGACGCTAGGCAGTTGCCGTTAGCGTTTGAGATGAGATGTGAGCACAAGTGACGAATGAAGAATAGCGGGCCCGCCAATCAGTCAAGATCGGCGGGCCCGTTTCGTTTCTATTTCGCTAATCAAGAAGACGCCGACTAGTTATCTTCTTTGCCGGCGGATTCGATGAGGCATTGGATTGTGGTGATTACTTCGTCGGGGTCGAACGGTTTGGCGAAGTAGGCATCGGCACCCACGTCAAAACCGTGCTGGCGACAGTCTTCGGTATCAAGTGCGGTAACCATGACTATCGGAAGCGTGCCCCCGTTACGATTTCGCAGGTGCTTGCAGGTTTCGAACCCGTCCATCTCAGGCAGCATCAAGTCAAGAAGGACAGCATCGGCGGGGGACCTGTCATACACTTCCAGAGCCTCGCGTCCGGAATAAGCAGCAACCGAGTCCAGACCGTGAAGGTCCAGCAACTCGCACTGGAGCTCGTTCATCTCGAGATCGTCTTCGACCACCATCACCACAGGACGACCATTCACTACAATACTCCCACAAAGTTCTTCAAATCCACGTCAAATGAGTTTATACCTTTCCATATGATATAATACTATTCGCTCAACTGATAGACATTATGCGTGCCTGCGGGCATTTTTCACGAAATGAAAGACAAAAAGGACTTACATCTACCTTCTGTGACGCAGATTCGCCTAGCTATTGACCTGTTCTGCCGCCAGGCCTATCCCAAGGGTACTCCTGCGCATGTTGCCGACAAGTTCGCAGTTGCGGACGACTGCGATATAGCCCAGTGGCTGATGTCGGACGTCGCCGAGCGGGATCCTGCTGATGTGCCGGTATCCCAGGTCCGCTCGTTTGCCCTGCGGATAGGCAATGAGTCGTATCCCAACATGAAGCTGCGTCTTACCCGCCCCGGCAAGCAGGATGTGCTGCTTTTCAGCGTGGATGCTCATGATGAGTTTCTGCTCGCTCCGCCTGGCTCGCCTGACTATGAAGCCTTGGAAGAGCTCAAGAAGGTAAATTCAGCCATCGTCTCCGCAGTTGAAACCGCATGGGCCGGTGAGGGTATCGCGACCGAGAAGACACACCTTCGCCATGCAATAGAAGATGCCCGCAAGAGGAATACGGGCGGCTGAGAGCTGAATCCAAACGCTACGTCGGACGCCGGTGTTTGATGTACTGAAGACGTCTGGCCGCCGGCGGGTCGCGAGATTGATATTCTTCGCTGGGACAGTTGCACAGAACGGAAAGTAAGCTGGAAACATGAATCACCCCTACCTTGACCGTCGTTACCTGGTTGGTTTCAATACTTCTCTGATGGGCCACATCTTCACCGATGTTGTGGTGATAGGCGGCGGGGCAGCGGGCCTGCGCGCAGCTCTGGAAGCGGCCCGCTACGGTAAGGTGACCGTCCTGTGCAAGGATGGGATGATAGACAATAACACCTATCATGCCCAGGGGGGGCTGGCGGCCGTGATGGCGGCGGACGATACTCCCGAAGCCCACATTGCAGATACTATCGCCACCGGCTCGGGTATGGGCGATCCGGAAGTGATAGAAACGATCATTCGGTCTGCCCCTGACCATATAAGGCAGATGCAGGAATGGGGTGTTGCATTTGATAAGGGTACTGACGGCAACTTGAGCCTCGGGCGCGAGGGCGGCCACCATGCTAACCGCGTGGTGCATGCCAATGGCGACGCAAGCGGAAAGGCACTGATTGAAGCGCTTATTGAGAAGGTCCGCAGCGATCCGAATATCAAGGTGTTCGAAAATTGTTTCGCCGTGGACTTCGTTACCGATCCGCCTGCCGGCGGCGCGGGCGCGTCGGTGCTGGGAGTGCTCACGTATCATCAACGATACGGAATGCAGGTGATTGGTTCGAAAAAGACCATTCTCGCATCCGGCGGCGCGGGAATGCTCTGGCGAGAGACATCCAATCCGCCAGGCGCGACAGCCGATGGGCTGGCGATGGTGTTCAGGGCGGGCGGGGCGCTGGCTGACACCGAAATGATGCAGTTCCACCCGACAACGCTCTACGTGGCCGGTTCCACGCGATTCCTGATTTCCGAAGCGGTTCGTGGCGAGGGAGCTTACCTGCTGGACAGGAGCGGATATCGGTTTATGCAGGATTATCATGAGATGGGCGAGCTTGCTCCACGCGATGTGGTGTCTCGCAGCATCAATGAGCAGATGTCCAAGACCGGTGCCACGCATGTGTTCCTGGATGTCCGCCATATGGGGGCCGAGGCCTTTGCCAAGAGGTTCCCGCAAATAGACCGGAAGTGTCGCAGCTTTGATATCGACCCCGGCAACGATTTGATTCCCGTCCATCCGGCGGCCCATTATATGGTCGGCGGCGCCAAGACGGATATTGACGGCAGGACAACGCTTGAGAATCTGCTTGCCTGCGGAGAGGCTGCGTGCAACGGTTTCCATGGTGCAAATCGTCTGGCGTCTAACAGCCTGATCGAGGCGTTGGTGTGCGGGCAGAAGTGCGGGCAATTGGCGGGCGAGGGGTTGGCTGATTCGAGCGGTAAGTTGACAGTGGCATCGGTGGACTGGTCGAACCCTCATTCGGATCGAACTGAGCTGGACTTGGCGGATGTTCGAAATTCGCTGCGAAGCGTGATGTGGCGCAATGTTGGCATAGTTCGGCTTGGCGAGCGTCTGACCGAAACGCTGGAGATTATCCAGTTCTGGGGAAGTTACGTACTGGACAAGGAATTCTATGATCCTGCCGGGTGGGCGGTGCAGAACATGCTGACTTCAGCTTTTGTAATAACCGAGACGGCATTGCGTCGCACGGAGACTCGCGGAGTGCATTATCGCGAAGACTTCCCCCAGACAGATTCCGTCTGGCAGCGCAGGCAGGTAGTCCGCAGAACCGAGCATCAATTAGTAGTAGAGCAGCAGTAGCGCCAGGTGCGAATTCTTGGGGCCTGGGGAAATCGAGAAATGGTGCAAAATGTTACATCTTCTTGTGTTTTTGTACCCTATCTCCAACTTGCTATCCGGCCGTTATTGAATATGTTAGCGTCAGGACAGGGCCGCGGTGCCGTCGGATGTGTAACATTTACGCATCGCACGCAAAACGTGGCGTTTTTGCGAGTCTGGATGCGTAACCGAGGCCGAAAGAGTAGAAAACCGGCCATTTTGCTGCAGCAGTTCCCGCCCCCGCGGTCAGTATATTGATATATGACTGCGCCCTGCACCAGCCTGTCCGGCAGGCATGAAGCTTCAGCCTGTCCGCCGGGAGGCGGGCGACGCAGGGGCGCAATGACGTGCACGGGCGGGTGGCACATCGTACTGGGCAACAATCCTCGCATTCCGCTCGACAGCCAGATCAGTAGTTGCAGCGTGAACGTCACCACCAATATGCTTCGTTGCGATGAGAAGGCCCCCTTACCTTCACGAGACTTCTGTCTTACCACCAATATTTTCGTAATAAAGGAGGCCTTCTCTTCATACCATCATGGCGACCCACGATACAACTGTGCGTCGTCCCGATGCACATCGGGACCACCCGCCGCTTGCTTCAGCACGCCGGCCACCACACGCTTGCACGCCTGTTCGGTCTTCGCCAGATTGCCTGTCGGGTTGACGTCGCCCGCCGATTTCGCGATCCATCCCTGTGATTGCGTCTGGATCACCCCTGACGGGGCTCTCTCGGTTTCGTCACCGGATACCCACGGCTGCGTCGCTTCGCGACTACACCATGGGCTATGATTCGCGCCGGCCCTGACGGGCCTC
>CBDUQP010000171.1:0-6070 GCA_965369385.1 uncultured Phycisphaerales bacterium | reverse complement strand
TGTCCTCCCTCAGGAGAGCTATGATGAGGACCTGTCTCAATTTATCACGTATATAATTACCACATGCGGCGGAGCTGACCACCCCAGTGGAGCAAAGGGTGTTGACGAATCACAGTTGAGCGCATTTCTTTCGGGCTCGGCCGCGTTTCTCCAATGGCAGACAAATGGGCAAATCGGCGGTGATGCAGAAAGCACTGAAACCATGCCCCTCGGCAGCGGGACCGTTGCGGCCTTCGCTACGCTATCGCAGTTGCGAGATAAGATAGACCAGTTCTACGCACAATGTCGTGCGCTGCAATTGGACGAATCTCTGGCGGGGCGAATGGGTTTGAGTGATGCGGAATTGCAAGAGCATGATCTTGACGACCCGGCCGCCATTGATGAGGTTCTCAAGATCTCCCCGATCGCGCAGGCGGATAAATCCGGCGTGCTGAATTTCAGCGGGAAGCTGAACCCGTACTACAGCGACATGGTTGCGCGTCTTGGCGAGCAGGTGATTGCTCCCGTGCTTGGTACCTCGCCGGATATGTTGACTGCTGCTCAGTGGTCGCAGGTTAAGGCTCATTTTGCGGGATATGAAGCGTGGATGGCAAGTAAACCCGGCGATGCTACCGCGGCGCTGGGCGAAGATACGCTCCGGAAATACCAGGACGCTCGCTATGGCGACAAGGTGCGTGAACTGATCACGGCCAAGGGTACAGTTGCGTTGGTACTGGGAAACATCAGCCTGCTTGAGAAGCTGGTGCTGTACCAGGCCAACATGATTGAATTTGCGAATAACTTCGTGAGTTTTCCGCACGTTTACGATCCCGACACGCGGGCGATGTTCGATATGGGCGGCCTCGTGATGGATGGCCGCCGGTTCAACCTTGCGGTGAAGGTACTCAACCGTGCCACGCATGCCCGCCTGGCGAAGACATCAAATATGTTCGTGATATATGTTTCGCTCACACCACGGTTGTCCGTGAAAACTGTCATGGAGGTTGTCGTCCCGGTGACATCTGGCGGTAAGGGCAATTTGTGCATAGGGAAGCGGGGCGTATTCTACGATGCCGATGGCATGGAATATGACGCCGAAGTTGTAAGCCTGATTGAGAATCCGATAAGCATCGTAGAGGCGATCAAATCTCCGTTTGTGAAATTGGGCAGGTTGCTCAGCGGGAAGATAGAGTCGCTGGCATCGAAAGCGGAAACGCGTCTGGACACGCAGGCCGGCAGCGCTCTGAATGATGTAACTGAGCGCCCCGGCGGCGCCAAGGCCACCGGGGCGGCCACCGGTGGGATGATGATGGGAGCGGGCGTTGCAGTTGCGGCGCTTGGCTCGGCGTTTGCGTATATCAGCAAGACGATTGGTGAAACTCCCTGGAGCCAGCTCTTCATGGGCCTCGGCGTGGCGATATTGCTGGTGGTCTTGCCGATAGCGATTATCGGGCTGCTCAAGCTTCGTAAGCGGGATCTTAGCCCACTGCTGGAAGGTTCCGGATGGGCTATTAATGCCCGCATGCGTCTGACTCGCAAGCAGGCACGCTATTTCACCGATACGCCGGCGTATCCGCGCGGGGCGCAAGGAGTGAGGCGTTTTCCGTGGGCAATTGCGATAATCTTGGGTATAGTGGTGGTGGCGATGGCTGCCGGCCAGTTGTATATGGTTCACAAGGACCGCCAGAGCAAACAGGACGCCCAGGCAACCACTCAGCCGGCCAAAAAGTAGCTGTTTTGCACGCGAAACCTGCGTTATTGTGGATTCGCAAGCCTTACTTGCGTGCCATTTGTGCTAGGCAGAGCAAGAGGTATTTTATATTACACTAGAATTATAGGAATTAGTTCGGTAAGATGTCAGTGTCATCAAGAGTGCGCGAGGGACTGGCCCTATGACCGCACGGCAACCTGTTCTGTAATAACGGAATAAGGTGCTGCAGCCAGCCCGTAAGGGAACGATGTGGCCTGCTTACGACGGTTAGAAGGCAATAGTGTTATTCGGTCAGTTTTTCCGAATGCAGTATGGGGCACATCGTTTTTCTTCTCGGTCTTTCGGCTTCGGTATTGCTGCGTTTCGCTCCTGATGGGAACATGAATGCAGTGCGGTCTATACACACCTGCAAGGGTTGACCGCGCCGCCGACACTTTGGCGATGTTTTTTGCAGAAGGAGCAAGAACAAATGAGCAATGAACCGAACTACCGACTGGCAACCCTCGCACTGCACGCTGGACACGAGATCGACTCCGACACACTCAGCCGCGGCGTGCCGATCTACGCCACCACGAGCTACGTGTTCAAAGACACCGAACACGCTGCCAACCTCTTCGCACTGAAAGAGTTCGGCAATATCTACTCGCGACTGATGAACCCCACTTGCGACGTGCTCGAAAAACGCATGGCTGCGCTCGACGGCGGTGTTACCGGTCTGGCGTTTGCATCCGGGATGGCCGCCATTTCCGCCACTATCCTCACGATCACCCATACCGGGCAGAACATAGTTTCGTCAACGAGTCTGTACGGCGGGGCGACAACTCTGTTCACGCAGACCTTCAAGAAGCTCGGCATTGAAGTGAGATTCTTCGATCCGTGCCAGGCGGAGAAGATCAACGAACTGGTTGACGAGAACACCCGCTGCGTCTACGTCGAGAGCCAGGGCAATCCGAAGAACGATGTTGCCGATTTCCGCAAGCTGGCCGACATTGCCCACTCGCATGGTTTGCCGATCATCTGTGACAATACCGTGATGACGCCCGCGCTGTTCAGGCCTATCGAGCACGGTATGGATATCGTTGTTTACTCCACCACCAAATACATCGGCGGACACGGAGTGCATGTCGGCGGGGCGGTTGTCGATAGCGGTAACTTCAAGTGGGCGGATAACCCCGAAAAGTGGCCGGAATTCTGCGCACCTGACGATGCGTATCACGGCATGGTTTTCACTGAAGCCCTGGAGTCGATGGGCAATATTGCGTTCCTTGTGCATGTTCGCACGCACTGGCTGCGAGACACCGGCGGCTGCATGAGCCCCTATGCTGCCCACTTGTTCCTTCTTGGCGTGGAGACGCTCACGCTTCGCATGGAGCGTCACGTGAGCAACACCCAGGACATTGCCGAATGGCTCGAGAAGCACCCGGCCGTGGAATCGGTGAATTATTCCGGCCTTGAAAGCAGCCCCAGCTATGCCAACGCCTGCAAGTATTTCCCCGACGGCAAGGGCGCGATTATCGGGTTCTGCCTGAAGGGCGGAAAGGCCGCCGGTATCGAATTCATTAATAACGTGAAGCTCGCCAGCCACCTGGCGAATATCGGCGATGCGAAAACGCTCGTGATTCATCCGGCATCCACAACTCACCAGCAGCTTACTGACGAAGAGCAACTGACCGCAGGCGTTTCTGCGGGCTACGTTCGTCTGTGCGTTGGTATTGAGGACGTGGAGGACATCCGGGAAGATCTGGACGTAGCACTGAAGGCCTCGCAGAAGTAGCGAAGCCGGGTGCAGAAATTGATTCGGACGGGCCCGGTTGCCGGATGGCGGCCGGGCCTGACACGGAAAGGTAACTTACGTATGGCGGATAACGTTTTTGAGAGCAGTGATTCCGGGCGAAGCATGAAACCGCTCGCCCATGCGCAGAGCGTAACATTTGACACACCGATGCAGCTTGAACGTGGCGATACGCTTTGTGAGGTGACAGTCGCTTACGAAACATACGGCGAACTGAATGCGTCCAGCAGCAATGCGGTTCTGATCTGCCATGCGCTCAGCGGCGATTCGCACGTGGCGTCGCATGACGATAACGACGATGCCGGCTGGTGGGATATTGTTGTCGGTTCGGGCAAGGCCATCGATACTGACAAATTTTTCGTGATATGCCCGAACGTTTTGGGCGGCTGTCGCGGTACGACTGGCCCGAACTCAACGAACCCCGCCACCGGCGAGCATTATGGTTGCGATTTTCCCACGATTACTGTGGGCGATATGGTTGAAGTGCAGTTACGCCTTGTTGAACATTTTGGCATTGACACGTTGCTGGCGGTAATAGGCGGATCAATGGGTGGGCTCCAGGTGCTCCAGTGGGCGGCGTGCCATGGCGACCGGGCACGGGGAATTATCCCCGTCGCCACGTCTCCGCACCTGTCCAGCCAGGCGATGGCGTTTGATATCGTCGGCAGGAATGCGATTCTTCGCGATCCGGATTTCTGTGACGGGCAGTATTATGACAAGGGTCGCGGGCCGAGCGTAGGCCTGGCGATTGCGAGAATGATAGGGCACATCACGTACCTGTCTCGCGAGTCGATGCAGCAGAAGTTTGACGCCAACCGCCACGCCCCGCGAGACGTCCCCGTTGAGTTCGAGAAGAAGTTCTCTGTGGGCTCATATCTTGGCTACAAGGGTGCTGAATTCGTCGAGCGTTTCGATGCCAATAGCTACATTGTGCTGTCAATGGCGATGGATCTGTTCTCGCTCGGACAAAGCGTGGATGAGCTGATCGAAGTGTTCAAAGACAATCCCTGCCGCTGGATGCTGATGAGTTTCACGAGCGATTGGTTGTTCAGCTCGGCCGAGCTCCAGTTGGTCACCGATGCGCTTCTAAAGAGCGACAAGTCAGTGAGCTACTGCAATATCAAGAGCGCAGCCGGCCATGATGCCTTCCTGTTGCAAGATGAACTCAAGAGCTACGGCTCACTGATAGAGGCATTCCTTGCGAACATCAGCGATTCGCCGGGCGGCTGTAATTGTGGAGACGACAGGCCTCGCAACGATCCGACCAGCATATTCCATTCTGCCGATCCGCAACGGCTGGATTATGACAGGATCGTGGACCTTATCGTTCCCGGTGCCAGCGTGCTGGATTTGGGCTGCGGCAACGGTGGACTGCTGCGGCAACTCGCCGACAAGGGGCACGAGCGACTGATGGGCATAGAGATCAGCGAAGAGGAAGTGATCGAGGGCGTGCGTTGCGGCTTGGACGTGATCCACAGCGACCTCAATGACGGTCTGACTCCCTTTGGTGACAAGCAGTTTGATTGTGTCGTGCTGTCGCGCACGATGCAGGCGGTCAAGGACGTTGAGCGTGTGGTGGATGATATGCTCAGGGTGGGCAAGCGTTGCATTGTGAGTTTTCCGAACTTCGGATACCACAAGCTGCGTGACATGCTCTACAAGGACGGCCGCGCCCCCGAGGCCAGCGGCGTGCTGAAGCACAAGTGGTATGATTCGCCCAATATTCGCTTCTTCACGATTGCGGACTTCGAGGAGTTTTGCTGTGATCGCGGCATCCTGATCCACGAGCTGGTAGCACTGGATACCGAAACCGGCTCACGAGTAAACAACGACCCGAACCTAACCGCCGACCTAGCGATTTTCGTAATAAGCCGGAATTGACGACAGCCACGCGACAAATTAGGGACGGTGCCTTATTTAATTCGCCGTATTCCTATTTAAATAGGGCACCGTCCCTAATTTAAAGGGGAAGGGTCTGCCTGTCAGGTTGGTCATGGCGGCTGGGATGTCTTCTGATCGCATGATTGGGCTCAGCGGGCCGGCGGTGCTCATGATGAATGTTACACTGTTCTTGCGGTTGAGCCCGCCATGTGTTGAGGCGATCTTCGCATACGATTCGAAACTCTTCGAGCCGGTGTAATAGGCATCTTCCAGCGAGATTATCACGTCCGGCGTGTTGGTGACGGAGTTATGGTGCCCGCGCCAGAGGCGGCTTAGCGGTGCGGGGAATATGTGGTCGACGGTGGCCGTCAGCAGCGCTCGCGCATCGTAGAAACCCTGCGAATCACTCTTGAGTGTTTTCAGTATGCCGGCAAGTTGCAGCGGGTCGCCGTTTATACTCTTGTAAGAAAACCTGCCGCCCTTGTGAGTGATCTCCGCTCGCTGGCCGCCCGGGGCAAGAACAATCACCTTATCGCCGTCAACGTAGCTGACTATCTTCACGCCCTGTAACATCCTCACATCATCCGCGAGCTCTGCCGGCGAGTCGGTCCAGGCCCAGGCGGCGGTCAGTATCCCGAACGGTGTGAGAACCACGTCACGATCACGCTCCAATGAACTGGCCACCCGCCACCCGTAATCTTTCAGGT
>CBDUQP010000170.1:0-6150 GCA_965369385.1 uncultured Phycisphaerales bacterium | reverse complement strand
TAGCCATAACCTACATCGCATAGGAGACTTTCATGGCTGGATATCTGGCAGGAATAGACGTGGGAACCACCGGGGCGAGATGCTGCCTGTTCGATATGCAAGGCAACATGATCGCCGCCAGTTATCGCGAATACGGAGCTACCTACCCCAGTCCCGGATGGGTTGAGCAGGACGGATCGCAGCTTATCGCCGAGACCATGAACGCCTGCGGCGCAGTCATTGCAGAATCCGGCATAGACCCCGCCGACATAGCGTCAATTGGCTTCTCCACCCAACGATCAGTAACCGGCCCTGTAGACGCAGAGGGTAATCCCGTCCGCCCCATGATCTCATGGCAGGACGCCCGCACCGGCACCGAGGTCGAGCAGATGTGCGGCCTGATAGACGCCGACGAATACTACGCTCTCAGCGGTGTCCCCATGGGCACAACATGGCTGATCACCAAGCTGCTGTGGATGCGGAACAACGAGCCGGAGCTATTCGAACGAACCGCCCGCTTCACGCAGAACCAGGACCTAATCCTGAAGGCATTCGGCGCTGACGACTTCTATACAGACTTATCAGACATGGCGTTCTACGGCGTGTGGGATGTTAAACAGGCTTGCTGGAGCGAAAAACTGATGAACCTGTTCGACGTCTCGCCCGAGATGTTCGGCAAGCCCACCCCCTCCGGCACGCAGGTAGGCACAATCACGCTCGAAGTCGCCGCCAAAACCGGATTCGCCGCAGGCACGCCAATTTGCGTGGGTGCGGGTGACCAGAACTGCAGCGTCGTCGGTATGGGCGCGATCAAACCCAAGATGGCCACCGTCACGCTCGGAACTGCGGGACTGGCGATTCTCGTTGTAGACCGCCCCATACCCGGATTCGGCGGCATGATGATAACCAACCATGCGTGCCCGGGACTATGGGAAGCCGAGGGCCTGTCAAACGCGGCCGCCAGTTCATACAGATGGTACCGCGATACCGTAGGAACGATGGAATCCCACCTCGCCGAAAACGAGGGCCGTGACGCCTACGAATATCTCAACGATTTGGCAGCCAGTGCGCCCGCGGGCAGTCGCGGCGTCCTGTTCATGCCGTACCTGGCCACCGCCGGCACGCCCCGCTGGAACGCAAACGCCCGGGCGGCGTTTATCGGAATGTCGCTCGCCCACGGCCGCGCGGAAATGACACGCGCCGTAATGGAGGGCGTCGCGCTGGAAATGCGAGACATGATGGAAGGCTGGTTGAACGCTGACATGGAGGTGGACGTATTGCGTCTTGGCGGCGGAGCAACGAAATCGCCGCTTTGGAACCAGATCCAGGCCGATGTATACGGCAGGTGCGTACAGACGCTAAAATGCAGCGAGTCGACAGTGCTCGGGGCCGCCATTCTCGGCGGCGTGGGAGCAGGCGTGTTCGGCTCAATAGCCGATGGCGTAGAGGCTATGGTGCACACATCCGACGAACTCGAGCCAAACCCTGAAAACCACAAGATATACCAAGACACATACGCAGCCTACGTGAGTGCGTATGAAGGGCTGAGCTCCGGCGCATTCGACAAGCTTGCCTCTCTGCAAACTTCCTGATAGGCTCTTGGCATCGGCCAGATCTGAAAGGGCCGATGCCAGGAGTCATCATGGACAAGAAGAATACCAGGAAGAACGCAGCCAAGAGTACCGGCAAGAAACCCCAATACGCGGCACCCGCTGTAGACAGGATGCTGGATATTGTCGAATTCCTTGCCGAGCAGCATCGCCCGTTCGGCGTTACCGAGCTGGCAAAGACTCTCGATATCACCACCAACTCCGTGTTCCGTATCATGCGAAGGCTGGCCGAACGCGGCTACGCGATTATTGATCCCGAGTCCGGTGGATACCAGCTTGGCCCGCGATTCTTCACCTTGGGCATGCGGCTGTCTGCGAGGTTCGAGCTGCGAAGGAATGCACACAAGCATCTTGAATGGCTATGCAGGGAACTGGGTGAGACCTGCCAGCTTCATATTCCAGACGGCGACAAAACGCTCGTGCTGGACTCCGTCAACCCGCAACTGGACTTCTTCTTCCAGGTGATGCCCGGCAGCAGGGTCTACTACCACGCCAACGCGTTCGGCAAGTGTATACTGGCGTTCATGGACACTGAAGAAGTCCGCAAGCTCATCGGCAATGACATGCCAAAGCTGACCAAACACACGATCACCGACATCGACACACTCATAGCCGAGCTGGCCGAAGTCCGCAAGACCGGCATAGGGCAGGATGTGCAGGAGTACAACGCCGGAATATATTGCCTCGGGGCGCCTGTCTTTGATGTCAACGCCAAGGTAATAGCCGGCATCGGAATGACCGCTCTCGAAATGCACTTCGATTCCCAACACCGCGACCAGCTTGAGAAGCAGGTGCTAACCGCCGCCGCACGCGTCGCCACCGACATAGGCTACGCCGGAAAATTCTACGAAGAACGCCTCGCAACGTATGAATCCTGACCAAGCAAAACAGGGACTGGCTCAAGAAGCGAAGCCAAAGGCGCAGCGCACGTGCCTGTCCCTGTTTTGCGGTAAAATACGATTGACTCATCGCAGCCCACACAATCAGCACCATCTCTTAAGGATGCCCAACTAGCTCACTATCGCCCCATCCTGATCAAACACGATATCGAGTGACTCACCCGCCGCGAGCGAGATCATCGGCCAATGCGCAGACGCGGTGAACCCAAGCGGCGCGGCCGATGCTTTTGACGTTTCGGCAAACACCTTGACCTCTGCGGGGAACTCCGTCGAATTCGTACAACGTACTTTCAGTTGGCCCGAATCACATCCGTCGATAATCTCCGCAGTGATACTATCAATCGCACATGCGATACCCTTATCAACCTGAACGTACAAGCCCGGAACCTCCGCACAAGTGAGCATCAAACTGGCTTCCGGCCAGCAGCTTCCAACAAACGTCTCGCCCACACGCTCGATACCTTCCCAATCGCTGAGGTTCACACGCTCGTCCATCCAGCCGGGTCTGGCATCGTTGATCGGCCTGTCTTCCCGAGCTAGATACTGCGGCAGCCCGTTGGCAATATCCCGCAGCAGTTCCAGATGCGACACGTCGCCGGTGGCCCTGAACAACTTCAGCAGCGAATCGCCCGAAAACGTGCATATACCCGGCGCTCCGTGCTTGTTCTGCACGTTCGCCCATACTGCACCAGTGGTCTGTATGCCAAGACGATCAAATGTGCACCCGGCCGGGAACTTGTAGTCATATGACACGCACCACGTGGTGCACTGCCGAGCGGTATCGACGGCCGCAGTTAGCCACGAAACCTTGCCGGTCATCTCATGCAGCACAACAAATGTCTCAAGCAGACCGAACGCCGATTCGCTGTCCGGAGCCTGCAATATCTCGCCGGGGCATCCATTGGTAACGCCGTTTGCGACGTCACGCTCGTAGTACAGACATGCCGCATCCTCAGCCACCTCCAGGTACTCCGGATTGTCCAAGACCTCGGCCGCAATCGCCAGTCCAGCAGGCGCGATGGACGCACATGTCGTTCCGCCAACCTGCATCTCACCGGTCTCTACGTCCACGAACTGGCCGAACTGGCCGTACTTCCGCCAGAGCGTAACGAAGGCATCAGCCAGCCGCGTGTATGTCTCACGCCATTTGGGCGGCATCTGCCACGCCGCGTCCCGGTCGATGAAGAACTTGATGTGTTTGCCGATGAAGTAGAGTATGTCGGCGTTTTTGCGCACCAGGTGCATGTTATGCGGATGCGGTTTGTAGAAACCGTCACTGTAGAAGTTCTCTCCGTCGCCAATGCCATACAGGAAACCTGACGGCGCAGACGTGCGAGTCAACATCATCTCCAGATTCTGCATCGCACGGTCCCGCGTCTCATCACTACCATGCATCAACATGGGCAGCGTTATCATCCCCCCGCCAACCCAGCCAAGCTGCCACTTCATGCACTCGAAGTCATGAACGCCAACAGCGTAGAAACCGCGATCCTCCAGCCAATTGTCACGATTGTATTTCTCTTCAAGCAAGTCCCATGCAGCACTGAAAGGAATTGCGTGCCGCCGCACTTCCTGCTCGCCAACCAGATCCTTGCGGACCGCAGCGTATGTATCGAAGATGGTTTGCAGCCACGGGGCTTCAAACGCCACCAGCCGAAGGCGTATCGTAATTTCATCCCCAGCCGCCCACGCCACGCCAGTTTCACCGCTCTCAACAGTACCGGCCATCACCTGGCGACGAGCTCGCACGCACGGGCTTGCCAGCTCTATCGTACAACTGCCGCGATCGTCAGACTCAATCACTCGCACAGCCATGTTGCCAAGGCGCGTGCCCTGCTCTGTGAGCAGTATGAACCCGCGCAACCTGCCCGGATCATGAAAAGCTACGGCCGGCGTCGCCAAGTCACCGGTAGTTTGCTCGATCATCGATGGCCCATCGCCGATATTCAGGCGGGGAATGTCGGTGATGGTTGTGGGAGTATCCGGCGAGAACCCGGCCGGATCGTCCAGCAGCGGCGGATAGTCCATTTTGATGCTGCCGAATCGATTGCCTTTGTAAGCCGCTGACGGCAGGAGCACGTAGTTGTCCGTGGACCAGTCGGCGAAGTCCAGGCGGACCTTCACCCCGGCGCATTGGGCCGCGCCAGCAGTTACGCCAACGGTGACCGCGACATCAACGGCATCACTGCGGTCGCCCGCATCACCCGTCACGCAGTTGCAGCTCCACGTGGCTCCGGCGAGTTCCACAGTCCCTCCGGGAACGGCCGCGCCGGACTGGGCGGGGAAATCCTGCGAAAGGACCTCTTTGCTGCCCTCATACGACACTACCGAGACGCCAAACTTGCCGCTCACGAATTTCAACAACTCAGCCGCTTCTTTCATTGGATTACTCATACTCACTGGGTCAATCGGACAGAAAACACCAGAAAACACATCAGAGACGAGACGATACACGCTGCCGCCACGGCGGAAAAGCATCATTTCATCCCAATTCCATGTTTTCTGCCCGCCCGCCGCGCAGCAAGGCATCCCCGCGAGGCGAACAGACAAGCCACATTCGACAAACACTCGAAAGTCACCCGGAAGTCTCCCGAAAGATGCCCACTAGACGCGGAAATGCGCGTGGTTGGCGGAATGCTCGCGTGAGGAATGCGCCAAGAGAACTGGGGCAAAACAGGTGGAAGTCGCGGGAATGATGCCAGGATAAGCCGATGGCGAGGCAAGAAAGAGGCAATAACAGGTCCAGAATCCAGTCCGGCGAGGCCAACCGCAAACGCCCAGCAGGTGAGGAATCGCAAGTCCAGACGACCAAGTGATATGTATTGAGGTGCGAGACCGTTACGCTCAGCGGCAAATCTCCCGACTGACCGGCGAAAAAGCTTGCAACTCCCCCGCCACACAGCTAATCTGTCGGCAGTTCGCCAACCGGCATCACACAAGCCGCGCCGGGCAGCGGTAACGCGGTATTTTGGATAGCCTGGCAGACTGACCGACAGGTTACTTGGCGGCTTGGCAGCATCCTAAGCCGCCAACGCATAACGCGATGATGCAGAAACGCAACCATCGCTGCAGGACGTAAGACAACAGAATACGCAAACACACGCGGGCGTAATTCAGTGGTAGAATGTCAGCTTCCCAAGCTGAATGTCGTGAGTTCGAATCTCATCGCCCGCTCTTGTAAGCCCTTGCCAGACGATGACCGGGGCTGCTTTTTTACTGTCTTTATAGGGGTTTGCCCCTCTATCATCTCCCCGTCGTCACTCAGCCAGCAGTGGACTATCCGAGCCTTCTTCTTATCGTTCGGATTCTCCACCCACATGTCATACACCTGGGAGATGTCGATCTGTTCTACGAGGCCAAGCAATTGCAGATCCCCAATCGCCTTGCGGAGCCCCATCCAAGACGACATCCATTCATCCCGCACAATGCGGCAGATAGCGTCCGCTTCGGACTCAACGTCTGACGGGCCATCGTGAACTGCAGCCAGAAGATAGTACTTCTGTGCCAGCGTCAGCTTCGCTCTAGGATTAAGAAACTCCGCCAGCAATTCCCCCTTCCCGCCGTTCAAATTCCTGGCCTTGTGCAACCGGAAACATGGGTAACACTTTAGACCGGATACATGGGTAACACATTCGTAAAATGCGTAGCTGAAAGGAGCATCA
>CBDUQP010000169.1:0-6282 GCA_965369385.1 uncultured Phycisphaerales bacterium | reverse complement strand
ACTGCGCCGCGTGTATCCCTATCACAATATCGTTCGAATCTTACATACATGGTCCAAACACTCAAAGCCGCCGGATCGGAAGTCATCCTGATGACTCCCAACCCGATGCTGTGGACGGATGGCTACCTGAACGCCTATGGCGGTCTGCCTTATGACGTGAACGACCGCCTTGGCTTCAACGTGCTCCTGAAAGACTACGCTCAGGCAGTGCGGGAGGTAGCGGCCGGTGAGCAGGCCTCACTGGTGGACATATACGACATGTATATGACATACGACCAGATTCCCGGCCAGCAAATGGATGATTGGCTGCTGGATGGCATGCACCCGAACGCAACCGGACATCGGATCACAGCCGACGCACTTGAAGCAATGATAGCCGCCCCCGAACCAACCACCATCAGCATGCTGGGCATCATGTCAGGCGCATGCCTCCTCAGACGCCGCAAAGCTGCGAAGTAGACATCATACAAAGACAATAGCCACCAACAGGCACAGACTGCAGGGCTTACGCATCAAAACTCATATTCGCAGTTGTTGTCGGTTGTCGCCTGGCTGCTGGCAGGCAGGCGGCAACCGACGACGGGAATCATTTTGATGCGTACGCCCTGGCACAGACTGCTCGTTGGATCCGGAAAGGCGACGTCCCACAAGGGATTGTCGCCTTTCTTCGAGAAATTCAGTATCCCCGGCTGACCTGATGAAGATTGCATCGAAAATTGCCCTTGACAGTGTGGGGATTTGTGCTATCATATCTGCTATCACACGTGCGTTCACCGTTGCTATTGCTCATGTGATCGGATAAAGAATGATGATCCCATCCATTCTGTGTCGAATATATTGATACCGCCGCTGTCTGTAGCAGTGGCAGACTTGTTGGATTGGCGATGTCATGTTGCCGCACGCGTTTATGAATTCCGCCCGATGGACTGGGCGACAGGAGAATGTACAGTGACGAGCGTTCAGAATCTTTGGATTCCGGTTTATGACCAGATGCGAATGTCGTTGGCCAATGGCACTTGGGCGAGAGGAGATTTTCTTTCGCTCCGGAAGGTCGCCAAGGAAATGAAAGTCAGCCAAACGCCAGTGCGCGAGGCGTTTCGCCAGTTGGAGTCGGAAGGCCTTGTGGAGACGGTGTACAAGAAAGGCATCCGCCCAAAAGAGATGAGCCGCGAGGAAGTCAAAGAACTGTTCGAAATGCGAACGATGCTCGAGAGCGGAGCCGCCCAGCTTGCCGCAAAAGCAATCACGCAAGAGCAGCTGCACGAGCTGACAGCGATCCTCAAGGAAGAAAGCGATACACAGCGGCAGATTCGTGACGAGTTGCGGAAGACCGATTCCCCCGAGCCCTGGCCGGGCAAAGCGTATGAATTGCGACTGAGACATCTGGAAGCCAACTTCCGTTTCCACCTTGGTATTGTCAAAGCGGCAGGGAATAAGCTGCTGGCGAAGACCATGGGGAATTACCACATCCTCACGCGATTGCTATATAGCCATGCTGTGCTGCCGAACGAGAACTTCGCGAAGCGAGCAGCCAAGGACTACGCCTTCCATCGGCGTACTTTGCGAGCGTTGAAGAATCGTGATGGCGAAACCGCCGCGAAGTTCTTGTCCGGCCACGTGAAGGATGCGATGAGCTTCCACCTGAAACGATACGACTGGGAGCAGACCATGATAGAGGCATCGAGACGCACGCACAACCTGCCGGCCGACTTCCTCAGTTCGATCGAGCGAGTCGAAAACAGATTCGCCGACGAAGAGAAGTCGACGACGGCAGAGTAGCTGAACACACAGATAGGCATCGCATATTGCAGAAGAGGCGCACGGTGCTGTAGCTGCATAGGCTGTAGACACATTTGGAGGCTGTACTTTGAGAATTGCCGAACACAACTGCGCCACAGGTGCGCGCCACTAGTGCTCTGTCCCAGTAATGATGTCCGACGGTAACCTGACCGCACCAGCGGTCAGGAAAGCACTTACGAATATTCACACCCGACAGTTTAGCCGGGACAAAATACTAGCGACAATCACACTGATTGTGTCGCTTGGCAAATAGCTATATCGGAGCGGTTCTAGTGAACCACTAAATGAACGGTTACTCGTTCTCAAATCAGGAGAGAGACTATGATTAGGAAAGTTTTGCTTGGAGTCGTAACAGTGGCAGTACTGGCTGCATCAGCCCATGCGGCTGTGCTGTCAGATGGCACGCTGGACGCAACCACGCGGGGCAACTGGCGCACGGCCGCCCCGGATGATGACAACATGTACGGTACGGATGGATATGTGCTGTTCGCTTACGCCCAGGACGGCCATACTTCATTCCCGGACTACGACACCGCAACAATGGACCGCGCATCGCTGCCTTCGTATGTTAGCGGCTATGATGTCCCCGTGTATAGCGGTACGGACGGCAGGCTTGGAGGATCTGAAGGCTTGCAGGACCCGGATACTCTGCTGATTCCTGGTGACAACCCGGTCTATGCTGCTGGCGCAACTCCGGACATCGTTATGGAATTCACCATGGCATCGGACCGGCACTTCATTTTGATGGTCAATTCGAATTACAGAGTTGCCAGTTTCGACTGGGTTCAGGATTACATAATTACCGGAAGCCTGGGCGGCAGCGGAACGGCAATCGGAGTTCCGTCCAATGGCAACCAATGGTGGGCGTTTGACATCGACGCAGCCGCAGGCGAGGTCATTACCGTAACATCTGCCACCGCCACTAACTCTACCGGTGCACTGCTGTCGGCGATCGCGTTTGACCCCGTTCCCGAACCGGCCACGATGAGCCTGCTGGCCCTTGGCGGGTTGATGGCTGTGATCCGTCGTAAGAAGTAGATGCTTCGTCTGAATGTGCGTTGAAATTTGTCCAATGCCTCCGCGTCGGCTGCATATGCCGTCGATGCGGAGGTTCTTTTTGACGGAGGCAATTCCAGACGCAGGCCAGCGGGGACATGTATAAGAAGTGTAGGCGAATTCACATCGTAAGTGCAACAAGTTCGGGCAGAAGCAGGACATCGCAAAACGATGCAATACGAGTGCCGAACAGGATTGGGACTGTGGGGCTGTTCGCGGTGGCACGTGGCATGCAAACGTAGATTCGCCCCCTTCAATCCTTGCTGTGTTGTAAGAGGCCCGTCAGGGCCGGCGCGAACCATAGCCCATGGTGTAGTCGCGAAGCGACGGAGCCGTGGGAATGAAGGCAACATACGCAGAGAGCCCCGTCAGGGGTGATCCAGACGCAATGGCAGGGACGACGCACAACCGACAGGATCACCCCTGACGGGGCTCTGTCTTGGACGGCATTGCGATCCCACGGCTCCTTCCGCTTCGCTCCAGTCACCATGGGCTATGGTTCGCGCCGGCCCTTAAGGGCCTCTACAGCAGCCTAAAGAGGGGGACACGTATGTGCGCTTCGCCTGCGGCGAATCTTCTTATACATGTCCCCGCCGGTATGCGGCAGCGAAAATTGGGACTGTGCGGTAAATAGCACACATTGCTGAAGTGGAGACAGTTCCAGAATCGAGACATTCACTCTTTCTGCTACTCAAGCCAGGGGCGGGATATGCCATAGGCAGCCGCCGACAGTATCAAAGCCACCACCGGAGCGAGCAACCACCCGAAACCTATCCTTCTCAGCGAGCGGAACTTGATGGCGTGAACCCCTCGGACGAGCCCTATGCCCATTATGGACCCGACAATGGCCTGGCTGGTGCTAACGGGCACCTTGATGATTACAAAAACATGCACCGTCATCGACATCGCCAACACCGACACGAAAGCAGTAAACGCGTCAAGATGCATAACGCCCGACCCGACAGCCATCATCACCTTCTTGCCGTAAGTACACACGCCTACACTCATGGCAATCGCACCAAGCAGTATCAGGTGCTGTTCAGAAAGACCCTTGAATACGCCTTTATAGACGCCAGTTGCGTTGGCAACGCTATTGGCTCCCAGCGCGTAGGAACCATACGCACCCACAACCAGCAACCCGCTCCATAGCAGCTTGTCACGCGTGAGAATGCTCATGGCAATACGTTTGAAGAACTGTGACATGAGAAAATACACAACGGCCGCTATCAGCATCGCTCCAATCGGCGTGCATACCCAGCAGATAACAACCTTCCCAAGCACCCACAAATCCACATTCCCGCAACATAGCCCCGTGCCCACTATCGCCCCCACCAGAGACTGCGATGTGCTTGTCGGCAGACTCATGATGGTCATTATCGTGACGGTGGCAGCCGCGGAACACGTGATAATTACGATTCGGGAAATACTGGGGCCATCGGCAAGCTTGCTGATCGTGCCTACTCCCCCCGCGCCTTGCAGTACCGCACCGAGGATGAGCGCCAGAGAACAGACAATGCATGCCTTGCGGTATGTGATTATGCGCGAACCGACAGCAGTACCAAAAACGTTGGCTGCATCGTTGGCGCCCAGAGCCCAACCAACCCAAAGTCCGCCTGCAAGAGCGTACATGTTATATGCTCCTCTTCGCTACGACTACGCGAATACGGTCGCCCACGTTCTCGGCCCAATCACTTATGTGGACCACGTGCTTAACCAGATCGCGAAGGGTCAGCTTCTGAAAACCGTCCAGATCAGAAGCGAATATGCTTTCGATGAGACCGCTCTCGATATAATCGCCTTCACTTTCAATCTCGTCGATCTTGCCCACCGCAACGGTGGCGTTGGTGTAGTCGGTGAAAAGCTTGGTGGCTGCCGTAATCATTGCATCTGCGCTGCGGCAGCAGACATCCACAAGCTTAGACAACTCCGCGTGATACTCCTGGGGGATGGTGATGCACTCGCTGAGTACTTTCCGCACGGCGCTCTCGGCCTGGTTGGGAATGCGATCCATTGCCTCCAGCAAAGTCAGGATATCACCGCGTGATTCCGGGAACAATGCCTTGCTGTACATCAGCACGGATATCTCGCCGCGAATGTCGTCGCAGCGGCTCTCGAACTTGTGAACCTTCGAGTAAGACTCCCTGAGAACCTCGCGATCCGGTTCCTTCAGATAGCACTCGAAGGCATGGCGAAACTCGCCGATACAATTCATTACCTCAGCACAATACTGCGAAAACTGCTTCTCTATCTGCTTCTGCTTATTAACGAACAACATTCTATCACCCACTCTTTCCAGGCATTGCGGCCTGTAGAAACACAACAACAGGTCCGCGGGGCCACCCGATTCGTGGTAGAGTCGGGCCGCTCAGCAGACCTGTAGAAAAACGTCCATTAGAATTTTATCGGCATGTGACGTGGACGAACATGAACATTGTATTATCCGGAATGATTATTCTTACAGGGCCATCCCAACGCACATCAGGCCGAGCAGTCCATTGAAAAATGGATTGCGGCGCGAGTGCGTAGGATTTCACCGAGCACCAGGGAACTAAAGCGAAGGCACTTCTGATGAATCGTCGAGCTTTCGTGACGCAGCCGCGCAGGTGACAAGCCCGCATTCAGCCTGCATAGCACCGGCCCGCGATTTCAGCCCTTCATAACCAAGGCGGCGGCCTGCTTGCGGACCTGACGAATATAGTCGGGCGTCTGCGGGAAGTCCTTCGGTGTCTTGATATCCTTCAAGAGCGACTGCACCTTGTCCTTGCCAACTTTCGAAGCAGCCAGCGTCAGCAGACGGTAGTCGTCGAACCCGGCGCGATACTGCTCCCAACGAATCGACTCTATCGGACCATCCGCGCCGGGGTACATCATGAACCCGTCGCCCGCCGGCCAACTCGGCCAGGAGCCCGCGTCGGTAACGTGGAATGGGTTCAACAGCTCCAGCGTGCCACGCTTCGTCCAGAAGTTGGCTCCCCAATGCAGGAAGCCCTTGCGTGCGAAACGGTACAGGTGCAGCCCCAGCACCCGCACACGATAGGCCGGATAGTCCAGGAAGCGGTTGGGGTATTCCCCTGTTGGCCCGCAACAATAGTACATCCACGAATCCGCGTCGTCTTGCAGAAACTCGTCCATATGAGCGGATACACATCCCCGTCAATCACCACCGTTTCATGCAAGATGCGAGAAATGGGCAAGATAGGCTTTGAACATCTGCTGGAAACTCACGGCCGGGAAGAGACCCAGTCGATCGTACTTGACCCCGAACTTTTCATAAGAGAATCAACAGGTCCCGCAGAGCCGGATTAGTCGGCCGATGCAGGAGGCGTAAGAGCGTGGTATTGTGATCAAGCTGGATGGGCACATCGAATGGATGCCCAACGCCGAACTCTCCAACGTACACAACATGTATGCTATATATCACGAATA
>CBDUQP010000168.1:0-6420 GCA_965369385.1 uncultured Phycisphaerales bacterium | reverse complement strand
TCCTGCTCAACTGTTCCACTCCTCACCTGCTCTGTGTACGAGAATTCTCGTACACGCTGGAACATTCGCAGGCGAAATGCTGTCGGGAATATTGGGGGAACATGGTAGGATGCTGGCGGGAGGGGAAGTTTGTGTCGAAACTGGATATATCGCCTGATGGCATATAATAATCGGTGCTGATTGGAAGGATGTCCGTTGGACAAGTTCACACTTGAGAAGATTGAGTTTGGCGCGATTTGCGAAATACTGGCGGGCTTCTGCCGCTGCTCTATGGGCAAGAGCCTGTGCGGGAGGATAATGCCATCGCGGAACCCCGAGACCGTTCGCAAGTGGCTTGGTCAGACCTCGCAGATGTTGGATGCTCTTGGCGCTCACGGTTTGCCGCCGTTTGGCGGCGTTATCGACATAAGCGACGCCATGACGCGAATGTATATTGGCGGTGGGGCTACGGGCGAGGATTTCGCCGATGTGTGCGTATCGCTGGAAGGCGTGGGCATGGTCCGGGATTATCTGGACAATCTCCCCGAATCCTACGATAAGCTCAGGGTTCTCAGCAAGCGATTCGAAGACTTTCAGCCGGAAGTTGACGCGATCAGGGCGGTAGTCGGCCCGGATGGCGAAGTTCGGGACAACGCGTCGGCGAGGCTCATGCATACTCGTCGGGATATTTCGCGGGTGGACCAGGAGATTCACGATGTTGTGCGGAGCTATCTGAACAATCCGGAGGTGGCCAGGTTATTGCAGTCTCCCAATCTTACGGTACATGGCGACAGGTATGTGCTACCGGTGCGGGTGGAGAATCGCGGCCGCCTTCCCGGTGTGGTTCACCGGACGAGCAACACCGGGGCTACGGTGTTTGTGGAGCCCAACGCGAGCGTGGAACTGAACAATCGCCTGATGGACCTGAAGAACGATGAGCGTCGCGAAGTTCGGCGTCTGCTTAACGAGCTGAGCGTGAAGGTGTCCCAAAGGGCCGAGGCGATCTCGGATTCGATGCGTTTGCTGGCGCAGATTGACGTGCTGACCGCCAAGGCACAATATGCTTACCAGTTTGATATGATCTGCCCCGAAATGGACGAGAACGGTATCGTGCAGGTGGACAAGGCTCGCCATCCGCTGCTGATGGACCAGGCGTATCGTCAGGGGCTCGATGGCGTGCCTCCCGAGAAGCGACAGGGGGTTGTGCCTATCGATATTCGCCTCGGAAGCGAGTTTGATCTGCTGGTTATCACCGGTTCGAATACAGGCGGCAAGACGGTCACGCTCAAGACCCTGGCACTGCTTGTGGTGATGGCCCAGAGCGGAATGCACATACCCGCACAGCGCGGTGCCAAGCTGCCGGTCTTCCGCGAAGTGCTCATCGATATCGGCGACGAGCAATCGCTGGAACAATCCCTTAGTACATTCGGTGGGCATATCGCGCGTCTCCGGCATATCGTTCAACATGCCGACAAAGCCACTCTCGTGTTGCTTGATGAACTCGGCAGCGGAACTGACCCTGACGAGGGCGGAGCGATCGGCCAGGCCGTACTCGACAAGCTTCGCGATATCGGATGCATGGGAGTTGTTTCGACCCATTTGAGTGTGCTGAAGGCATATGCGTTTAACCATGAGCGTGTGGACAATGCCTCGGTGGATTTCGATACGAAGACACTGCGGCCGACGTATCACCTGCGTATAGGCACTCCGGGCGAGAGTCATGCGATAACCGTTGCCAAGAGGCTGGGTTTGGGCAAGGATATTGTCGCCGCTGCCCGGCGTCACTACAGCAGCCAGGGCGAGCAGTTCCGCAAGGCTATACACGCATCGGGAGTTGCCCGCAAGGTGGCCGAGGAAGCTCGCGCGGAGGCTCGCGATGCCCACCTTGCAGCCACTGATCAGCAGGAACAGTATGAGGCGAAGCTGGCCGATCTGCACAAGGTGCAGGAAGATTTCCAGGGCTGGTTGGCGTCGCTTCCGCAGTTGCAGGCGGGTGACGAGGTTTATGTGCCTTCGGTGGGCGCCAAGTGCACCCTTGTGCGGATGGAATATCACAAGCAGATTGCGCTGGTTACAACTGGTGCGGTTGAGGTGGAAGTTCCCCTGACGGAGCTGATGCCGGATGTGGGGCAGGACGGCGTGCGAAAGCAGATCGCCGAACTTCGACGCCGCATAATGGACCAGGCAACGCAGGCCGAGGAATCCTCGCTACAGGCTAAACATCACCAGGAGGAGTATCACAAGAGCGTGCAACTGCATCGTAAACGCACGCAACAGTTCGAGGACTGGACACGCATGCTCACGGCCGTCAAGATTGGCGACGAAGTGACTTTTGACGCTGAACCTGGAATAGGTACGTTGGTGAGCATTGATTTTGCGACGCTGAAAGCCGTCGTGAAAGCGGAGGGCAATGAACAGGAGATTACTGTTCAGCAGTTGTTCCCGCAGTCGGGAAAGCATGCTCCGCAAGCAGGCAAGGGTCGCAAGGGCCATCGCGCCGCCGGTGGTGGCGGAAAGAAAGAAGGCAATCAGGTTGTGTGTCACAGGTCGGCTGGGAGCAAGGGTGCCAAGAAGAGTCGCGATGCAATCCTGAACGCGAAACCGGGAGATCAGGTTTATGTGATACCGTTTTCCAAGCGTGCTACGCTAATTCGCATTCAGCAGGACAAGGGATCGGTGTTGGTGCAGTCGGGGGCGTTTGAGATGGAAGTGTCTCTGGCAGACATCGAGCCGGTTGGAAATCAGCCAGGCTGACGGCGGTTGTTCATCGCGAATGTGAAAAGCTGTCCGGTATGAGAATTGCAACCGCGTCCGCTTCTTCCAAGCCATATCCTAGTTCGGACTATCCCTATTTAAATAAGGCACCGTCCCTAATTAAGATATATAGGCGTTTTTGGGGCCTTTGGGGCTGTTTTTAAAACTAGGGACGGTGCCTTATTTAATTGAGCGAGTTCGGACTATTCCTATTTAAATAGGGCACCGTCCCTAGTTTATTGTGAGTGCGGCTACCAGTCTTCTCGCGAAGTGTTCCACCAACTGGTCCATCTGGAAAGACGCTTGTTACGCTCGGCGATTGTGGGTAGTGTTTTTGCCTTTGGCGGGTTGGCGGGCCAATCGAGTGCGAGTTCGTCGTTGGGGTTAAGCAATCGCAGTTCGGTGATTTGTCTGAGCAGCAAGTTCGCTTTCAGAGAGACTGTCTCTCTTCGGGCTCGGGCGGGGGCCTTCGCTACCAGTGATAAATCCATCTGCAACTCTATCAGTGCGGGTATCAGCAGACGCATTTGACTGTCCGGAACATTCTTGCCCAACGCCAGCCACTTGACGCGGCTGAACAGTGGACGCAGGCCCATCAGCGTTCGACGGTTTGCACTTGGCGGCGGAGCGATTTTAGTGTCTTGTTCTGATTTCGCATCTTTTGCGTTCTGCGAGGGGTGGGGGAGCTGGCCAGTTCTGTACATGTGGAACGCTCGGGCATAGTCCAGCAGTTCAGCCACCGGGTCGGCGGCAGGGCGTGGCGGTGGGTCCACATATTTGCGAGCCAGTTCATCCCATCGGGCGGACGGGGGGGTGTGCCACAGTGGTTCTTTGCTTTGGAGATCGGCGAGGTTGGCGTTTTGCGTCTTGGTTTCGCTTTGCGTGCACCCTGCCATTATAAGCGACAGTGCGAGCGTCAGCAGGAAGACATCGCAAGACCAGGATCGTCTGCTCATGTGCGCTCCGTGGTCAGGTTTTGACCGCGTCGAGTCTGGCCGCTGCGATCGGGCCGAAAATAAGAATCGGCAGCCACGCAGACCAGACAGGCGGCAGGCCGACGTATCTGCATCCATGTACCATTGCGTAGAATCCGGCAACGGTGAGCAGGCACAGGCCAATGGAAGTCTTGATGTTCCTCTGTCGGGAGAGGATGAACGGAATTGCCAGCAGCAGCATGACAAGATTATTGACGGGGTTGGTTATTCTCAGGTGCAGCGTGGTGGCAACGCCGGTTGAATTGGGCAGGTTACCCATGCGCATGAGTTGCAGCAACTTGCGTGTGGAGGTAAACGCCATCCACTCGCCGGCCTGGCGTACAATCATGTCTTCCGGCGTAAGATTCGATGCTATAAAGAGCATCCCTTCGTTGAGTTGCCAGTAGCCATCGCCGTTTTCGCTTCGCCACGTTGCCGACTTTGCAGATATCGTTGCCAAAGGCTTCTTACTGTTGTCGGTGGTGAAAAATGAAAATACAGGTTTGTCGAGCGTGCCGGTTCTTGTTTTGCCTTCATGGTACGGGGCGGGCTCGAAGCGTTTGGCGGCGAGTTTGATTCCATATTGCGAGTCGCTGATGTCACTGAAGCCGGTCAGCGCGGTGTTGCCCTTTATTCCCTGCTTGGATCTTCCCAGCAGCGCCGCCGCACTAAGACTGGAGCGGATTTCCTGGGTGTCGGGGTTGACCGTCCAGGGCGTTTCCCCTTGGCGTGGGAACTTGATCAGGTTCCCCTGTGAGAATTTCCATCCCTTTTGCCCGGCGAACCGACCGTAGTGTCCCCGGGTTCCATGTGCGCGTGCCAGGGGCATCAGCTTCTTATTACGGAAGCACGCGTATGCTTCCTGTATGTCTTGCGTGTCGTGCTTCAGCTCGGGGCTGTACCATGCAGTTTGCGAACTGTCGACCATCAATGCAATGGGGTATCCCAGCTTTCCTCTTCCGCCCACATCGTCGCGGTCACGGACCAGCCTGGCCGCCACACGCGGAATCAGTAGCTCCTGATCGATGATTATCAGCCCGCTGAGGAGCATTGACGTGACGATTATAGGCCAGGCGATGCGGTGAAGACTTATTCCACATGCCAGCATTGCGGTCAGTTCGTTGCTCTTCCTTAGGCGGAATAGCGAAAACGCGGCGGCCGCCACGATAATAACGCCGCCCAGTTCCACGAAGTAGAGCAGTGCGTGGTCCGCATAATAAATCCAGGCGGTACCAAAGGCTTCCGCCGAGGACTGTGCACGCTCGGTGAACTCGTCGAGGTTGAACATGAGGTCAACGACGATCCGCAACGCCATCATCGCACCAAACAGCATCGCTGCTGTTGAAAGGAACGTGCGGATTACATATTTGTCGATCGTTTTCACTCTAGAAAATCCCTGTGTCTTGTTAGTAGACTGCGTTCACTTCCGAAAACTTCCTATCTCCTGGCCAGTCGCGAACAGATGAACACCGTTATCAGCAGCAAACCTGCCAGTCCGCTCCAAATCACAGCCAATCCTATACTGGCGGGTATATCGGGGTTCTTGACCAGTCTCTTGCCCATGACTATCAGGATGATTACCAGCGAGGCGGGAACAACCGATATCGCAAACGCGCTGATTATCTGCCCACCGCGGAAAATCGTTCCCAATGCCGCACCCAGAAGAATCAGAACTGTGCAACTCAGGCTGTACGCCACGCGGCTGTGCATCTCAGCCAGGATGTCATTCATCAGGCCGGGCGCTTTGCGGTCTTGCAGATTCGCCAACCTTTTACCTATTCGTTCGGAGTTGATCTCTTCCGGTTTGAGATTAAATATCTGCTTCAGTGTCATATCCGCCACGCCGCCGGTAAGCGAATTGGGGATCGTCAACTGACCGATTTCCCAGCGTTTCCTGGTTTGCTGGGGGGTCTTGCTTGCCAGCTTGGTGTATATGGCGGGGTCTTTCAACGAGATCGATAACTGCGATGTCTCACTGTGTTGCGACCATTTCGCATGGAGTGTGCCTTGGGGTGCGAAAATACGTTTCGTCACTTTACCGCCACGTGATATGCTGACCGTCACGGGAACCGCCTCGCCCCGGTCGGACGGGGGAGATATCATCAGACGCACGGTTCCTTCGTTGAGATTCTGGACATTGGGGGCCTTGATTTCGTAAGTGTCGCCCAGTTGGTCGGTCAGGCGTATAACACCATCGGTTGCGAGTTTCTGCGAGAGCAGGCGGCTGATCGTGTCATTCTGGATATCGCGTTTCAGTCCTACCAGTATCCGCTTGACTTCTCCGTGCTTCGTTTCGTCCTTGAGCACATCGCATATTCTGTTCCAACTGTACCATCCGGGTTTTTCTTTCCATTTCCTCGGGATAGGTACGTTCTCGATAGGTCCGCCGCTCTGTCCACTGATCACGTGTTTGTCCAGGAGGAACATGTTCGAAGGCTCTAAATGGGCAAACGTGTTTCCGGTGTCCTTGTCCGTGTCGAACGCGGTCCTCGCCGATTCGGCCGCGAAGAACGCGGGAGTGTATCCTTCCTTCTTCCGTTCTTCCCGGTCCTTGAGGTCTATCACGATCACGCCGCGGAGCGCCTGCTGTTTTTCGTAGGCCGCGTCGGCGTGGATCATCCAACGCCCCCAGGAAATAGTTCCGTTGTTCGCAAGGCGTCTGTACACCAGCGGGGCAACGTTTGCATGCATCGATTTGGAGCAATATTCGGCG
>CBDUQP010000167.1:0-6588 GCA_965369385.1 uncultured Phycisphaerales bacterium | reverse complement strand
CCCCCAAAGTGATTTCCTCCCGAGGACCGACCCAAAAGGACACCCCTCACCCAACTAAAAACCCCGCTCACACCCCCAAACAACCCCCCCGCCGGGGGGGGGGGGAGCAAGTACCCTCTCCGGCACGGATCTTTTTCGCTACGACCAGCCAAGTCGCTTGCTCTTGTCAACAATACAAACAATAGCAATATGCGTCAAGTTGCAACCAATCTGAGGCTGCAATACTTCTCCTGCAATTCGTCCAAAACACTTTAGCAGGTAAGATGCTAAGTTACGACGACAGCGTCAAGAGAATTTTCTTTGTCACAATACGCTTGATCTATTACGACAAGTACCCGATTAGATGACGACCATGCCCCAACACGAAGATGTAGCAATCGAACGATGGTCAAGGGTTTGCATTCCATATACTTACATACTGACCATAAGAACAGTTATTGTTGCACAGTACGACAACTGACAACCAAATCACGAGTCGTAAATAGTCAAGTTCTTTTTACAGCCAGCCAACCTGCAAAATTCATCCACCGCCAGAAACAATCCACGTGCCCGAACCCAATCCTGTTCGGCACCTATATTGCACTATTTTGAGTGTTTGAATGCAAGTGTGCTGTTTTTGGACGATGGTGGGTGATTCACTGTGAGAGGGTCGTAGTTGTCAAGCTATCGTGTGACGCCTTACTCATTCAGTAACCAGGTCTGGGAATATTCAACAACATGTCAGATGCTTGTCGCGGGGGTGTCGCGGGGGTACGATGATGTACAGAGAAAGGGATGCCACGAATGAGCAAGGCGTCCCTCGATAGACAGAGTAATTTTCGGAAGGAAACGCGTAGATGACCAGTGACCCTGCATTGATGGCTGAACTCGATGAGCTGAAGGTAGCTATCGCTGGCTATAGCGACCCTCGCCGCGCTAGCGTTGAATGGAAACAAGTCTTCAAGCTGCTTCAGAAAACCGATCTGCCCTCCCCTCGCGTTACGCATGTAGTAGGTATGCGGGACATGGACGAGCTTGCCAAGCTGATCGAACAGCTTCGCGGTTCGGACTCCCAGGAGCCTGCGGATATGGACGTCCCCAGCCAGACAGATTGCAAGCGAGCCCTTCAGGCGTTTCGAAAACGGCTGAAGCTGACGATGCTTGACGAAGAGTCTACTCTCGGCCGAAGCCAGCTGACAAAGGGCCACTCCGACGGTTTGGACGCCATGGTTCCACCGGCCGGATGGCCGGATTCGGTCTGGCAGGAGCTGGTCCGCCAAGGCAAGCTGCGTTACATCGGCAACGGGTTCTACAAACAGGCCAAACAGGCCTGACAGGCCCGGCCAATCCTGCGAGCGTTCACATCGCGCGATTCACCGGCCCTGGCGTCAGTTGCGATCCATAACCATGGCGACCCCTGCGGTGCGTGTTGCCATGCCGTCCGCCACCCGACGAATGTTCGAGCGAAAACGCGGGACTGGCCCGCCCCGGCGGGTGAACTCAAGAAGCGAAGCCGAAGGCGAAGTCCCGATGTACATCGGGATGCCTGTACCGCCTTTTCGCGTATCAGACACCAAACCACCCGACGAATACATTAGTAACCGTCCCGCTCTTTCCCAACGTCAGCGCGAATTCACATCGTAAGTGCACAAGGCGCAGTCATATATTAACATACTGACCGGGGAGGCAGGTTTTGATGCAGGAAGTCGGCCAGTTTTCGACATTTTTCGGCTTCAGGTGCGCAACAAACTCTCAATAACGCCGCGTTTTGCGTGCTGTACGTAAATGTTACACACCCGGCGGCAGTTCGGCCCGGTTCTGAGCCTAACATCTCCAATAGCAGCCGCATAGCGAGTTGGCAAAAAGGCGCAAAAAACAAAAACTCTGTAACATTTTGCACCTTTTTCCGATCTCGCAATACGCGGTATGCTACCCGGCTGGGTATATTTCGTCTTGGAGTGCGTGCCACATATTCATTATCTCGCGAGGGTCGGCCCACGGCTCCTTGCCTTCGCCGTAGGCATATAGAATGGCGCGGTTTCTTTGGGGGCCAACCAGCTCGGCACCTCTCCTGAGATATGATTCCAGCGACTCGCCCTCACAACGATTCCAATAGCCGTAGTATCGCACGCCCGCATCGGACATCTGACCGATCACCTCGCCCATGTCCCAGAGTTCCGGCTGCCCGAGGTTGATGAAACTGTGGCCGGGCGTATCCAGCAGGATCTTCATGTGCTCCGGGAACAATCCGCACGAATGATGATATCCGCCGCCGAAATGCGACAGCAGCTTTGCCATCGACGGCTTCACGAAATCTTCGAACATGTCAGGCGCCATCATGACCATACTGTCACTACCGATCTTGATACCGCAATTCAGAAAGTGGACAGGACCAATGTATGTGCTGTCTATCGGTTCGCCCAGTGCCTTCTTGAAAAGCTCCACCAATCGAATGGTCGCATCGGTTGCCTTCTCGATAAGCTCCCTGATGCCGTCAGGCTCGTCATAAAATGTCATCCATACATCGGTACCGAGAATGCTGTCGACCAGCGTGAGCGGCCCGATTCCCATTGGGCAGCACACCGAGACTCCCTCGGGCACATTGGCCATGAAGAACTCAATGAACTCCAACGCACGCTGAACATCGGGGATTGCCTCGAGATCGTCAAGATCCACGTCCAGGGCCTCACGCAGGGTGACGGTCTTGGTAATGGCACCAGCGCCATTGTCGCCCATTGTGAACTCTGTGCCGAAAATGGTCAGCAGCACGCAGAGCATCGCCGGCCGCACGGTGAGCTGAGCGTCACTTTCGGAGCGAGCCCAACTCAGGATATCCCACAAAGCTTCGTAGAGCATCACATCGGGAGATGCCACTTGTGCAGCGGGAGGAAAGTGAGGATATTGGGCCAGCTCAGGGACGGCCGCGCCGCCTGACAGCCAGTGCTCACCACGTTTGAAGGTACGATCTTCCCCACTGTCGCCGACGAACCGCTGAACATGACCAAGGCACAGAGGCGCATAGTCAGGAGACTTGCCCTCGCACACCATGTGCTGCCGACGGAGACCCACCCCGCGACGCTCAACATCCACCGCATCGGCTACCAAGGCCTTCACAACACTAAGATCACAATCCTGCATATCATTGTCTCCATTTGCGGCCGGGCAGAACTCCAACTGGAGCGGGCATCCAACCTGTTAAGGGCACCATTATCTTTATCAGAACGCACAAGTGCTGTCCAGCACCCGGCTGCAATTGCCCCACTCCGCAATCCGACTCTTCATCCTTGAGACATGCCGACAATCCTACCGTGGGCGATGGCCGGCAGCAAGCGGGGATGATTGTGCTGCTGGCGCCGCGGCTCGTCGCACGCGATGCTCGCAGTCATATACTAACATGCTGACCAGAGACGCTGGTTATCGTGCGGCCGATTTTGGCTTGGTAAACAACATTGGCAAAGTGTTGCAGATATTGCGTTCCCGGCGACATATTCGCGCATGGCGTGCTATGCTACAATTCTGCAAAATAAGCACTTATCCATCTTTGAGACGCAACAGTTTGCAGTATCTACCTATGCAACACCCTCTGGCGAGCCGGCGCCAATTTGCTCTCGGTTGCGTATTGGGCATGATGCAAGGCCGGGTGAACCGGGTTCGGCTTGTCGAGAAAACCGGCGGCAGGGGCAGGTCATGAAGTGGTCAGCGGGGCAATTTACTCTGTTCTGGATGGCGGGATTCGCCTAAGATCGTGGCTGGTGGCGATGGGACTCAGGTCGGCGTGAACGCTGGGAGCGAAAGAAGGGTGCACATGTCTGAACATAACAACGATATCCCGCAATCGCACGGTGGCGAAGGAGCACACTGGCACAAGGCCATCATCGATGCCATTCCCTACATGGTCTTCCACACCACGCGAACGGGCATACTAACGGGATTCAAGCCGGCAGAGGGCCTCGCCCCCTACCTCCCCCCGGCAGACTTCCAGGGCAAGAGCTTCAGCGACGTTCTTCCAGGCACTGTGGCATCCCCAGTGATCGCTGCGATCGAGAGGGCATTTGCTTCCGGCCAGCACGAGACGATTGAATATGATCTGATAGAACACAATACAACCGTCACCTATGAAGGCCAAATTATCTGCTGCGGGCCGGACGAGGCAGTGATGATTGTCCGAGACATTACCAAAGACAAGCAGAAAGACACGGCATTGTATCTTTCCAACCTGACTATAGAGTATGCCACGGATGCGGCTTTCTGGATAACTCCGGACGCGAGCATCATCCATGTAAACCAGGCCGCGTGCGACTCGCTGGGCTACAGTCGCGAGGAACTTCTCGGTCTAAAGGTGCATGATTTCGATCCGAACTTTCAAGAAGACACCTGGCGGGAACGATGGATTATTGGGCAACAACGTGGATCATTCACCATTGAATCCACCCATCGCAGGAAGAATGGCGAACTGTTTCCCGTTGAGATAATGGCGAACATGTTCTGCTTCAATGGGAGAGAGTACAACTGCATTTTTGTTCGTGACATAACCAAAAGGACCCAAACTGCTGAAGCGCTTCGTCTCACACAATTCTCTGTGGACCACTGCTCAGACTCGGCAATCTGGCTAGACAGTAGCGCTCGTCTCGTCTATGTCAATGAGGCTACCTGCCACTCACTTGGGTACACAAGCGAAGAACTGCTGAACTTGACGGTATTCGACATAGACGAAACAATGAAGCCGGAAGACTGGGCAGACTCATGGGACGGATTCTGCGAGAAGAAATCGGCGAACATGGAATCCGTATTTCGCCGAAAAGACGGCAGTACGTTTCCAGTGGATATAGCTGGCAACTATGTTCGCTTTGAGGACAAGGAATACAACTGCGCCTTTGTCCGCGACATTACCAAACGCAAACAAGCCGAACAAGCGCTATGCGAAAGCCAGGAACGTCTCAGCGGTCTGCTTAATCGAATTAACGAAGTTGTGTTCCGAATGTCACTTGAAACGATGAAATGCACATTTGTAAGCCCTGCCGTTTCGACGGTTTTCGGTTATGACGCTAAACCTTTTCTCGAAACCCCAATGTTCATCCGCACAATCCTTCATCCCGATTTCTACGAAGTATTCGATGACGCCTTCGGGCAAATCATGAAAGGATACCTCAAGCCGCGATTCGAATACAAGATCATCGATCCTGACGGAAACGAGCGGTGGCTTATGCAAACAAACAATATCGCCTTCGATACCAACGGCAAACCCGTCGCTCTGGAAGGCTGTATTGCAAACATTACGCATATGAAGAAATACCAGGAGGAGATTGAGAAAAACCTCGAAGAAAAAGATGCCCTCCTGCGAGAGATCCACCACCGGGTCAAGAACAACCTCCAGATCATCTCAAGCCTGCTGACGATCCAGTCTTCATGCGTAAAAGACGAGACGGCACGCGAAGCATTGCTGGAATCCCGCAACCGCGTATTCTTCATGGCCAGGGTCCACGAACATCTCTACGGATCATGGGATGTGAACGGTATCAATATGGAATCCTATGTGAAGGATCTTGTGGATTACCTGCAGGCGGGGTACGGCGTCGAGGGATGCGGAATAGACGTGGATGTCAGCGGTATTGTTTTCGATATCGATACGGCAATCCCATGCGGGCTGATAATCAATGAACTGGTGTCAAATGCATTTAAGTATGCCTACAAGGACAGGAACCAGGGAAAGCTGGTGGTGCAAATCGCTTGCGCCGACAAGCGGCACGTTCTGTCGGTGGCAGATGATGGCCCGGGCCTGCCCGAGGGGCTGGACATAGACCAATGCACTTCAATGGGACTGCGACTCGTAGCACTAATGACCGACCAGCTTGGCGGCACACTGAATATGACAAATACCGATGGAGCCGTATTCGACATAAGCTTCCCCGAAGCATCCTGCGAGTGATCCCGCATCGCCACGGCCACGCCGACTGAGAATAGCGCACACCGCGCACACAAAGAGGGAGACGCCAAACTGCGACGTCTCCCTCTTGTTATGCATTACTCACGACACGACCTTCGAATACGGTTCAGCAGGCAATCCGAAGAACTCAACCTGACTTCTTAGAAAGTCCACTGCATTCTGACGCCAGCCACCACAGCATCATGAACGCCGCCGGTGTTCTCGCCGCCAGGATTGAAGATAACCTGCAGAGAAGGAGTAACGGTCAACCACGGTGTAACCTGAATGTTGTAATAACCTTCGATCACGGTCTCGTTGGAAGCCGTATGTCCGGACTGTTTGCTGAGCTGCCCCAAGGCGAAGCCCAAGCCAACAACGTCATCATCGCGGCCGGGAATTGCACCCTGGTACTGGACACCAGCGGAATAGAACGCCTTGATCTCACCAGCTTCGAGGTCAGCATCGCTGAGACCATACCGGAAGAAGGCACCGAGTCCCTGGGAATCGTCTTCGTCTGCGTTTTCCTTCCAGATAACCTGATCGCAACTCGTGTACACACCGATCGTGTCGCGCTGCGTTCCGCTACCGTCATACTTCGTAATCGGATACGGGTGATACCACATACCCACGCGATAGGTGCCCTGCAGCTTTCCGTTGGCGGAATCAAACCGCGGAGCGAAACCCAT
>CBDUQP010000166.1:0-6615 GCA_965369385.1 uncultured Phycisphaerales bacterium | reverse complement strand
GGGAGTCGCAGGGCAATTGTCTTCGATACTCGCCAGCGGTTCGGGAAAGCTGTCCAGTTGGACGCCTGACGAACCGCACCCCGATCTGGACCCAAGACCATATTTGACTGTTATCCTGTTCTGATGTCAATGTTTAGGCACGACAAGAATATGTTTTGCTCACTTCGTATGTCATTATGACAGTGGGGGATGACAGATATGGTCAAAGATAGAGCTAAATAGGTCTGGTCATGTCCCGTGCCATGAACGTCGTCTCCGGATCACACAAAATGCGATATGGTCAGTCACGTGAACTCCATTGTCCCCATGATCATGTCAACAATCCTATAGTCAACGCCTCCCTGGCACAAGCGTGCATTGAAGGAGCTAACTGAGCAAAGTCGCGTATCAGCGTCTCTTGCCACCCCGTTGGGGTTCTGGTTGTGTGGGGCATTTGTCCGGGGGCTCGCTCAGAACGGCAGAAACCTTCACTCAACCCCGGCTAACCGCTTGGCACCCCTGCGGGGTTCGACGGCAGACAGCAACGACAGGGATATGGCCCAGCGGCCGGGCGGCCCCTCCTTGCGGCGCCAATGCGACGTGGACAAACGACCGGACCGGGCAGGTACATAGGTCCGCCCCTCCTCCGGCGGGCAAGCCCTACAGAGGCGGGTCTGCGGCCCGCGATGGCAAAGGCTTTCGGCAGAATGTGGCGGTCTTCTTGTATCGGCGGACGGACAACGGCGGGCATGATCCCTCCTACAACCGGGCGGACCCTCCTGCGGCGGGCGGACACATAGGTCCGCCCCTACATGGGCATACGCAATCGGGCGGTCAGGTCCGACCATACATCGGGGGAATATGTGAAGACGTGCGTCCGTCTTTGGCGTCCTGCCTGTCATCGCGGCCGGTGGTCTTCTGGTATCGGTTGGCGGGCGGCGTGTCATACGGCGGATAATCAAACGGATGACGACATGGGCGGCCGCGGCACACGACGGCCGCAACGATATCGCAGCGCGCAGTCACATACTTACATACTGGCCGGCGGGACGGTTTTCGTGCGGGCAATTTGGCCCGGTTTAACTTACGACGAATCACGTATCGGCTACCAAATGTTGCAAAAAAAGCCCCAAATGTAACAATTTGACACTTTTATATTCAAGCATTTGACCGTGTTTTCAGCCGCCAACTCGCAAAAACATCTATGTTACACTTCCAAGCATTCTTGGCTGAGTTTTGCCCCTGAAAAACTCCATAACTATTCGCCGAACTCCAGCCCAGACCGCCCGGGCGGCCCGAGCTTTTCTCACATCGAAAAGGTTACGAGCACTTTGCCCACGCCGGCGGGTTGGTCAGGCGGTAGAGCATTTCACCGGCCTTGGGGACATAAAGTCGGCCTTCGGATTCGCGGCTTTCCCAGTCGCTGATGTCGATATTGTCAGGGTTGCGGTATCCCATATTGATTCGCTTGCACGTCTCTTCGGGAATCTGGGTGGCCAGCGTTACGTTGACTCGCGGCCGCTCGATACCGGTGTCGCTATCGTACGTTCCGATTCCGCGGACGTGCGTGGAGTGGGCCAGTATTCCCCAGGGGTAGTCCTTGAACTTGTCCCACTGCTTGGTGAAGTACTCGAGCGTGTGGTATCCAATTTCCTCGATCACGCGGCCATGGACTTCGGACACTTCGGTAATGTGCGGCGCGTAGATGATGAGCTCGCCACCGTCAGCGACGATGCATTCCATCTTGTACATGCACTTTGCGCCGACCCACAGATCGTCATACATGACCGGTGCGCGGGAGAGTACGGACTGGTATGGTTTGTCGGCGTAGGTGATGTGTGTCTGGTCGGACAGGGCGACGGCTGCGGACCATGCTTCGGTGAGGCTGCCGTAATACAGCCCGGCCAGAGTGTGCCCCTTGACGACCATGGCGAGCAGGCTGGTTTCCACGGAGATCATATCGCATGCCGCGTGGAGCAGGTTTCGCACGGGCGTGTGTTTGAGGCCGATCATTTTCGGGATAGTGATAACCGCGCCGAGCCAGTGGAAGAAGTTCAGCAGCTCCTCACCGCAGATTCCGGGGAAGAAGTATTTAGCGCCGCCGGAAAAGCCGACGACCTCATGCGGGAATACCGGGCCGGCGACCATGACGAGGTCATAGTCGAAGATCATCTTGTTGATGGTCACGTCGATATCGATATTGAACAGTCCGCCAGTGATCTCGTGGACGCGTTCGGCAGTGAGCGTTCCGATCTTCGTCAGGGCGTCGGGGTTTTGCCACTCGTGATTAAAGATGCGCGAACCGGGCAAAACTTCGCCACGTTTTCCGGGTTCGATCTCGAATCGCTCGTCGATCATCTCTTCGCTCATTTCCGGGTGTGTGCCCAGTGCGATGAGGAAGTCGAGATTCTTCGCCTCGCCTGCGAGCTGGCGGTGGAGAGCCTTTGCGATGGCACCAAGCGGGCAGGATCGCGTGTGATCGGGGACTATGATGAGGATTCGCTTGCCTGCCGGTTTGATTCTGGCGGCTGCGGCGCTGACTATTTCGTCGATATCTGCATTAGTGAGGGTCTTGGTGGGCTCTCCGCATCCAATTACTGACATTATGGTCTCGCTTTCGCAATTCTGTGTTGATCCGGTTAAACTCGAGTCCTGAAGATATTAGCGAATTGGCGGCCGCGGGAAAAGGTTTTTGGGCTGGATTGCCGGTAATTACGCGTTTTGCGGGCGTTTCGGGCGAGCGTGGGCATGTTGGGGGTTGGATGGGGAAATTCGCTTCGGCTTTCCATGCGGCCGCGTCGACCATACAATATAGCGTAGATGCAGATGCGGTTTGCGATGGTGGGTTTGCGCCCCGGTCGGCCGGGTGATGACGCCTCATCCGGGAGCATGGCAGCAGTCAGAAGGGAAGCATAATGATAGTAGCTCACGTAACTCATGAAGCAGTCGAGAAGATAGGCGGAATCGGCGCGGTGTTGGCCGGTCTGATGAACGCCGATGCCTACAAGAAAGAGGTATCACGCACGATCCTTCTCGGCCCGCTATTCAATACCGATGGTCCTGCCGAGGAGCGACTTGGCGATGGCGGCACGGTGTATTACAGCAGCGTCGATGGCGTGGAACCGCCGGAGTGGAAGAAGAAGTTTGCCGCCATCGAGCGAACATACGACGTGGGCATCATCTACGGTACTCGCAAGGTGCATGACCCCTGCACGGGCGAAAGCGTGGACGCAGAAGTGCTTGTGCTGGACGTGTTTCATGCGAATCACGAGCGGTTGGGTCTGTTCAAGGGCCAGCTCTTCAGCAAGTTTGGCGTAAAGAGTGACAGATCGCAGGAAATCTGGGATTACGAGCAGTACGTGCGTCTGGCCGAGCCCGGCTACGAGGCTCTCAAGGCGATCGGCTGCAGCAAGCCCGATGAAATGCTGCTTATTCTCGCTCACGAGTATATGGGCATGCCAACTGCGCTAAAGGCTACGCTCGACGGTAAGCCTAATATCAGGACGGTGTTCTATGCGCACGAAGTAGCGTCAGTGCGGCCGATAGTCGAAGACTTCGCCGGACACGATACCATGTTCTATAATGTTCTCCGCCAGGCTACCGCCGCCGGGTCCAGCATAGAGGACATATTCCCCAGCGTAGCCGAGAACTACAAACATCCGCTCGTCAAGGCCGCACGCTACTGCGATCACATCTTCGCAGTTGGCGATTACGTAGTCGACGAGCTACGATTCCTCGACAAGCACGTTTCGCGGGTGGATATCGACCTGATCTACAACGGCATCCCGTCGGTCCGGATAGACCTCGAAGAGAAGAAGCAATGTCGCGAGCGAATGCGGCAATACGCGGAAAACCTGTTCGGCATGCGTCCGACATGGACATTTGCACATGTATGCCGCCCCGTGCGCAGCAAGGCCATATGGCGCGACCTGGCAGTACTGCACCACCTTGAGCCATTGCTGAAAGAACGCGGAGAGTCGGCAGTGTTCTTCATGCTGGGCACGCTCGGCGGGCAGCGCCGCAGCAAGGACGTGCGAATGATGGAACGCGTTTACGGCTGGCCCGTGGGGCACGAGGAAGGATATCCCGATCTGTGCGGCGGTGAGGAAGTGCTGGGCGAAATGTTCGGCCCGTTCAGCCGCGATCACGAAGCAGTCCGCGCCGTGCTCGTCAACCAGTGGGATTGGAATCGCGAAGTCTGCGGCTTGCGCATGGGGGAAGATATGACATTCGCCGACATTCGCCGGGGGAGCGATGCGGAGTTCGGCCTGAGCATTTACGAACCGTTCGGTATCAGCCAGTTCGAGTCGCTCAGCTTTGGCGCACTGTGCATCGTTAGTAATGTTTGCGGGTGCATGGGCTTTGCCCGCCGCGCGAGCGAGGACGTGAAGCATGATCGGATAATCGAAGGCGACTACGTTGCCCCCGGGGCCGGTATCAGCATCGACGACCTGCTGAACATGCCAACCGCCCAGCGCGATCTCATCGAAACTGAAGAAGCCAAACGCATTGCCGGGCTCATGATCGACCGCCTCCCGCGAAGCGATCAGCAGATGCAGGACCACATCGACCAGGGATGCCTGCTCGCCGAGAGAATGGGCTGGCAGACAGTCGTGTCGGACTACTTCCTGCCCGCACTCGACAGGGCCGCATCGGCAGTCTAACCTTGACTCGTGAAGACCTCGGCCGATTGCTTCTTTGTGCCATTTCCGGCGGACGAGTCGTAGAGTCAGCTTCACCTCACGCCCAGGCATCCACGCCAGGCACGCTGGCCAATGACGCGTTTCTTACTGTAAATAACTAGATATGTAACGAGGCGAAGGAGCCCATCCATGACTGAAATATTGAGAAGACATCGAATGTTAATGCTGCTGGTTGCGACGGCATTATTGATGGTCATCTGTTGTGAAGCTCGCGCAGAAGGGCTCACACTGATGGGAAGGCCTGTCATTTCAGAGCAGATCAAGCGAGAACAGGCTATCATCGATGGGGCCAACATGAAGGAGTGGCCCCAGAGTGACCGGTTGACGGTTGCTCCGATTGTTGACAGTTCCTTTTTGTCAAAAAACACAATTGTGACTCGCCAGAGTCGGTCATACGACAATATCGTCTTGGATGATGCCGATTGCGGCCGGGTCTGGATCAAGTGGGATAAGATGGTGCCTAGCGATGTTCCCTTGCCAACGGAACTGCCGGCCGCGAGACGTGCAAGCCTGGAAAAGCGTGTCAAGCACTTGCCCGATGACGAGCGTAAACGTTTCTTTGACAAGAAGCTCAAGCGTCTTAGAGCATCCAAGGCATACGTCCTGAAAGGCAGTCTCAGTGTGAAGATGGTGGTCGCCCCCAGCAGTCGTGCCGCACAGGAATGGTTGGTTTACACAAGCACGCAATGCTCCTTGCCGACAGAGGCCATCGTCCAGCAATTTGCGAAGTCCAGGCGGGTGGATGGTGTTGGCGATTTGGCTTTCAAAATCCGGGGACAGATGATGCTGACCAGAGGCAATGTTGCGGTCATTGTGCGAGGAGATGGCGATCTTGAGTCAGAAGTTGTTCCGCTTGCCGCCAAGATTGATGCGGCGATTGCGAAGGAGCCCGTCTTGATGACCCTTCGGAGTCGTCGTCCCACGGTGGCATTTGGTGCGCTACGCCGCAAATCTGTGAGGGCTCCCGGACAGCCGGGCCAGTCATTCACGGTGACCGCACCCGCGGGGCACAAGGTGGCATATGTGCAGGCCATTGTGAACGGAGAGCATCTTCCTGTGAAGAACGGAGAGGTCTTGTTTGGATCGACGAGAGGCAAGGTGGCCTTGAAAATGCATGTCATTACCGACCGACTTCTGGTCACCAGCATTGACAAGGATATTCTTGTGGACGCGAAGTAGCCGCCACTTCGCAAACATCCATTGACCAAATCATGGGTAGCAGCTCAGGCTGGACAGGCACTTGGATGTGAAGCACCTGCACATCGTGTTTACAGTGGAAGCCCAACCATATGGGCCTGGCGTGGACCCGACCGATGATTAATTATGCCCGGTATCATGGATTCCGGGGAACAAGACCGCTAAGGAGACAAGCACATGACACGTACACAATACACACACAGTAAGCTGAGGCCGGCGTACATATGGCTGTTGTGCATGGGAATGACGATTGGCCTGATTGGTTCACGACATGCTATTGCAGGAGACGATAGGTGGGACCAAGTTATGATACGCGAAGCTACGTCGTGGAAACCACTATTGGTCAAGTACTCTGAAGGTAACCGTAAAAAGAATTGGCCTGAACGCCGAAGAGCACTAGAGACAATCGTTTCCCAACATTCCCAGAGTCAATGGGTAGACGACGCGCAGCTTGTACTGGCTTGCGGAATGGCTGAGTTTGAGAATGATGTGTCAGGCGCAATCAAGCTTCTCGACCGAGTAGTTGCCGATTATCCTGACGCCAGCACAATTGTCGTTAGCTTTGCCCCGGGCTTTGTTGGCTGCGAATTCGATACGAAGTGGATAATGGCCCAAGGCAGTCTTGTGTTCCTAAATTCCGACGGTACCGTTCGCTGTACAAAGCCATACGATAAGGATGGCGAGGTGGGAGAGTTAGATCGAGAGCGGCTCGCATATTTCTCGCATCTGAAGCAAC
>CBDUQP010000165.1:0-6701 GCA_965369385.1 uncultured Phycisphaerales bacterium | reverse complement strand
CACTACTGTCCGGTTGTTGTTCCGCCGATCTGACATAACTAGCTATTTCACAAGATATTTTGTGATAGAATGCCCGTAATCGATTTCAATTCTGCGGTAGCATCTGGCTGTTCTCTCGAAGGAGCAGCCAATGAATATCGGCCAGACGTTATTCGCCCAAGTGATGGATTTCCTTCCGCTGCATCAGTTCCGCCGATGTGTGCGGCGATACCGAGGCGGCCACAAGGTTCAGACCTTCTCATGCCTGGACCAATTCCTGTGCATGGCCTTTGCTCAACTGACCTGCCGCCGGAGCCTGCGAGACATCGCGTCTTGTCTGCGAGCCGCCGGGGCCAAGCTCTATCACATGGGAATTCGAGGGAAGGTCTCCCGTAGCACGTTGGCCGACGCCAACGAAAAACGCGATTGGCGGATCTACGCCGACTTCGCACAGATCCTCATCGCTACAGCCAAAGACCTCTACGCCAACGAAGAGTTTGACATCGAATTGGACTCGACAGTCTACGCCCTTGACTCCACCACTATCGACTTGTGCCTGGCTCTCTTTCCCTGGGCACGGTATCAGCGAACCAAGGGGGCCGTCAAACTGCATACGTTGCTGAACCTCCGGGGAAGTATCCCCGAGTTTATCCATATCTCCGACGGAAAACTGCACGATGTCAATGTCCTCGATATCCTGATTCCGGAGCCTGGAGCCTTCTACCTGATGGATCGGGGCTACCTCGATTTCCACAGACTCTATGCGATGCAGGAATCCTTGGCCTTCTTCGTCACCCGAGCCAAACGCCGCTTCCAGTTTCGCAGGCGATATTCCCGTCCTGTGGACAAGACCACTGGACTTCGTTGCGACCAGACGATCCTCGTAACGGGCGTCGACACGTGCAGGTATTACCCGGCTCCCATGCGCCGGATCGTTTACTTCGACGCAGAAACCGACAAGCGATTCGTCTTCCTCACCAACAACCTCTCTCTGCCGGCCATGACCATCGCCCAGCTCTACAAGGCCAGATGGCGCGTGGAGTTGTTCTTCAAATGGATCAAGCAACATCTGCGTATCCAAACCTTCTATGGTACATCCGAGAACGCCGTGAAGACGCAAATCTGGATCGCCGTAGCCGTCTACGTGCTGATCGCCATCATCAAGAAACGCCTGCAATTCGACCAGAGCCTCTACACAATCCTACAAATCCTCAGCGTCACGATCTTCGAGAAAACGCCCATTTTACAGGCCTTTTGCGATCAGAATTGCACCAACGAGAACACCATGTTCTATAACCAGCTATCATTGTTCGACTTATAACCGGACAGTAGTGGCACCGTCCCTAATTTACGGGGACACTTCAAATGTAAATCCCCCCCCAGTTTTGCGACCAAAGACGCCATGACGCACTGCCCGCCCGTATCGCAAATGCACAAATCGTCATACCGCATACCACCCATCCAGAGCAGCGTCAGCGCATAAGAAAACCGCAGAGCCCTCCGGCTGCTGCGGTTTTCAATCTGTTTTCACCTTCGCCGAACAGGTGAAAGCACGGTGCGCCACCGCCGCCATCCGATTACTGCCAGCCCAGCAAAACTGAGCAACAGCATAGGGACGGGCTTAAGGAGCATCGAGTGGGCCGCGTCTAAGACAGCAAAGTCGGATTCAACACTGGCGCCCGTATCGGCCATCTCGGCGTTCGAGGCATCAGAGTTGTCGCCCTGTGTGTCGCCGGACGTCACATCGCCCGTCATCCAAGTGCTGCCATTAATATCACTGGTATCAACAAGAATATTGCTAAAAAATCGCCGAATGCTGATTATTGTGGTGCGAGGATAGGTCAAATCAGGAATAGTCAGACGTGTACAGATTTTCCGGCAGAACCCACCATTAACGATAATACCGTCCATCTGCAAATCGTCGCCCAAAGCCAGACCCGAGACTGCTTCCTCTGGATTCTCTTCTGGATTCTCGTCTGCTTCGCCCAGTGACGTGAAGCGTTCCTGTCTAATCGCCACCCGAGCCAAGCCCACTGAATCATCGGCTTGCTCGACAGCAAGAACCTCAACCGTTTTGGGCCCGAAAGAATTGGCCGCCACAAAGATTTCCATATAGAGAACACTCGAGGCCTGTGCCGATACGACAGCCAACGATAGAACGATACCACTAATAATGATCCTGCCCAACTTCATAGTTCCTCCATCACAAGTGGAACACTAAGATACTGCCCCTCCAAAAGAAACATCCCTCTGCCAACCTCACACTATACCATTATCAACTGAATTGCAAGAGCTTTCTGCTCACACGACCGTCTGACAAAGTCACTAAACCGCTACAGTTATCGTTTGACAAGCACCTCCTTCGCCCCCATACACTAATACACAGGAGACATAAAGAACGGGGCTCATGCAACGCATTTCATGAGCCCCATTCATCAGTATTGAACCTACATTTTCGCTGTTGCGCAGCTTCGTATTTGATGCCATGTAACGCAAGTACTGTAGATATTACATGCCCGAATCAGCAGGCAGGCGAGGATAATCAAGCACTTTCAACCGTCGCTTGGCCATCCAAAAATCACTTCATTCCGAACATCTCTTCTTTCAGGTCCAGATAGTAGATGTAGTCCCCGGTCTTCACGTTCGGCGGGCAGCGGTGATCGCAGAACGGAATATAACCGCCCTTTTCAACGTACGGAGCCAGCGTCTCCATGTATGCCTTGATGGCCTCGGGACCCTTGCCGAGCTCAAGCTTGTCCACGCCGCCCATGAGCCTCAGCTGGGGGCCGAACTCGTCAAGCAGCTCGCCAGGATGGCAGCAGCAGTTCACTTCGTACGGGAACATGCAGTTGATGCCATTGTCCATGAATATCTTCAGGATCGGGCGGACGTCGCCGTCGCAGTCTGTATACCACAAATCGATCCCGTGCTTCTTAAGGCGTTCATGGATTCGTTTGTAACGCGGAGCCACCACATCACGGAAGAAATCCACGCTTACTATCGGACCGTTCTTGAAGCAGATATCTTCCCAGCCGGTAGCATAGTCAAAGTCCACCACGCCCAAGACCTGGTCCAAATACTTCTCGGTAAGTTGACAAGCTGTCTCCACAATGTCTTCGACCATGTCGGGATAGTCAAAGCTTGCATACGCCAAACCTTCGAAGGTGAGCATGTCTCGCACACTGCCTATCATCGATCCACAGTGCACGCCAACGGGATAATCCCTGTCAGCAGGATGCTTCTGCTTGAGTGCTTCCAGGTCAACCGTCCTTTCGGGACTGTCAACGTTGAAGCGTTCTTCCTTGGCCTTCTTCCAATCTTCAGGAGTAACTACAGTCGCCCCGACATAGTGCGGAATAGTATCATGGCCGTCCTTGGGAACCTCCGCGATCAGACCGTGCACGTTCCTGATAACGTTCGTCGTCTCCTTCTCCTCCAATATCTCCTGTTCGTACATCGGGCACATCCAGGCAACGCCCATCTCCACCTCGATGCGATCGAAGTTGAAGAACACGTCGGCCTGCTCATTGGTCTTGATCCCGTTTTCTACGAAGATATCCCACTCCGTAAAATTCTCGGTCCAGTACCCAAACTCCATGTTGAAACATCTGTCGATGGGCTTGTAGTGCATCTGATTGTTGAAACGCTCACGCGCGGTCATCGTGCCCTTCCACTTGGGCCTGCACGGTGTAATATCCATCCTGGCTGTCTCCTCAGACAAGTCTGTCAACGAAACACCAGCCCGCCAACGCGAACTGGCATATGTACTTCAGAAACATTCTATTTCCACACTACCACTATATAGAATAGACATAAATCACATCACATGTACAATAGTAATATAAACAGAGGTTTCCCAAACATGAGAACAATTACAGCAGAATCAGCAGTACCAAAACCGCGAATGGCCAACTACTTTGACCCTATACCCGGTGCGATATGGGGGCCCAGGATCATCGAGGACCCCGAACTCGTGTTCGTAATACGCGGCCGTCTTTACTACGACGACATGCTCGGCAACGCCCTGCATGTAGAGAAAGGCGACATACTATTCATCGAGCCGGCCATCGAACACACGCTCTATGACGTTTCTGCCCCCGCCAAAAGCACAATCTCGTGCGTTCACATGGAACTATGCCAATCGGGCACATGGGCAGGTGGAGACTACCGCACAGACCCCATGCCGCAAAGCGTGACCCATATCGATGATTTTGGTCCGATGGAGAATTTGTTCAAGGACATTACGAACGTGTTCAAGAGTCATCGTCGCCATCGAGACAAACTCATCTCAACGATAGCACACTGCATATGGTTGAGACTTGTCGATCACTGGGGCCCGTGCCCGACGCCCAACACATTGAGCCGCCTTGAGCAGATGAAGAGTTACCTGCGAGAGCACATGGGCGTGCCCGTTACTCGTCAGGACCTGTCGGCGGAGTTCGGACTGACCCCGCAATACATAAACCACCTGTTCCGACATGAACTCGGTACGACGCCCACTGAATATCTGAATCGCCACCGAATACTCATAGCCAATGAACTGCTCGCACAAGGCGAAAGCGTAAAAAGCGCAGCCGCCAAGGTGGGCTTCGTCGACCAGTTCTACTTCTCAAAACTATTCAAACGCATTCTGGGAGTACCACCCTCCAAGGCATGGTAATGCCAAGGGCAACGAATTCTCGCATTCCGCTCGACAGCCAAATCAGTAGTTGCAGCGTGAACGTCATCGCCAATATTCTCGTAATGAAGGATGCCTTCTCTTCATATCATCATGGCGACCCACGGTACGGCTATGTGTCGCCATGCCACCCGCCCAATCCTGTTCGGCACTCTGACGTGTTCATAGTCGGCATCGCCCTCAAACAGCGTCATCCCCGTGTTCACGCGGTTCAGAACGTGATAGCAGTACCCACCCAGATTCGCCCGACGTGCCCGTGGCATGCCCGCATCCGACGCCCCGACGCACAACTCCGAATAACTAGAACAACGGTTCCTGCCCGCTGGTGTGCGAATATGAGGATTGACAAGTACTGTGGGATAGGTATAATCGTGCCGTTGGGACTACCGTCACGTACTCCGCTAGGGATGGGGGATGATATGGCGAATACTCGCCTGTTGCCGCCTGAACCGGCCGAAGGGGCGGGCAAGTTCTACTGTGAGGGTAGGGTGAGAGACAGCCGTTAGTTCCCTTCCTGGATTTCTGCAAGCAAGAGATGCTCAGTGTTTACGCCAGCTAGCGTCTATCTGCAAGAGTGAATGACGCAAGAGTGAATGACGCGACCATTGGCAACTGTGGGGCAGTGGTCGGTAGATTGCTCTCGTAGGGGCTGGCAATGTCGAAACCAAAGACTCCCACGCTGTTACCAGGATAACTTCTATGCACATCAACAAGAACGCCGTTAGGAGAAGACTTATGTCCAGAAATATCTTACGAGGATTCGCTGTATGCTTGGCCGCATTGGCTGTGGTCGACTCGGCTGTGGCCGATGTTCAGTTCAGCTTCAACTACGTCGATATCAATGTAGGCTTCAACGACCCGACCCACGGGCCCGCCCGGCGAGCAGCACTTGCCGATGCGGCCGGGCGAGTCGGCGCGTGTTTCATCAACTATGACGCCACGATCGACATTGACGTCAACGGGGGCTCCACGGACGACGACATGTTGGCCAGCGCCGGTACGAATTGGAACGCTGCGTTCCCCGGCAACGGATTTGGTAGCCAGGGCGATGTCATGATCAAGATCCTGGGCGGCGCCGACCCTGCGCCTGGAGTGGCGGACGGAGAGATTAACTGGAACTTCCAGGATCACACCTGGGCGCTTGGAGATACGATCGGGGCCGGCCAACTCGACTTCATCAGCACCGCGATGCACGAAATCACTCACGCGTTGGGCTTTATGGCAACCCCGGCTGAGGATGGCAGCAGCATTTGGGGCGACGACGCTGGCACGCCAAGCGCGTGGACACCGATGGACGAGTGGCTCGTCGATGCTGCAGGCGACTTCATCATCGATAATGACTATAGCCTGAATAGCACTCGCTGGGAGGATGCCAAGGACGGCGGATCCAGCCTGTTCTTCGCCGGGCCCAACGCCTACGCCGCCTACGGCGCCTGCGTGCCCCTGTATGCACCGACCACTTGGGAGGAGGGCAGTTCCGGCGGGAGCCACTTGGACGACGCCACGTTCCTCGCGCCCAACTTCAAGTTGATGAACGCGGTCGCCCAATCCGCTGGCAAGCTTGATGCTCGTGAGTACAGTGATATTGAGCTGGGCATTCTCGCAGACATCGGCTATACGAATATCGTTCCCGAGCCGGCCACGCTGTCGCTGCTGGTCTTCGGGGGCATGGTCGCCCTGAGGCGCCGGCGGAAGGCCTGATACGGCCTGCGAAAGTAGAAACGGTAGATCCATCGCCCCGCGGGTAGCTGCGGGGCGATGTCTTGCGCGGCCACCAGTTGACAGCGTACATACCTTGTTCTGTACGCGTGGGCTACGCTGTGGAGCTAACGGTCGGTGCACCACATGTTAGCCGGTCGCATGGCTCGGCGAAGGGAGGTCGCCATGCCACACGCCCGCAAATATCTGACCCGTGCACGTCATTGCACCCTGCGTCGTTGAAGCTACCTGCCTGTCGGACAGGCTGGTGCAGGGCGCAGTCATATATCAATATGGCGAATTCACATTCGAAGCGCAACAGAACGGCGATGGAGAGGGACATCCC
>CBDUQP010000164.1:0-6772 GCA_965369385.1 uncultured Phycisphaerales bacterium | reverse complement strand
CGGCAAACGGCCGGGCGGACACATAGGTCCGCCCCTACGTTGGTTATTTCGCAGGCATGCGTTTTGGTGCATGCGTTGATTATTCGCGGTGTTTGTTTCCATATGCACGTTGATCATTCGCGAGTATTCATTTTGGCACGCACGTTGATTTGTTGTGTGGGATTATGGGATGTCTGGATTTTCGTGGTCGGTGTGCCATTGCTGGGGATTGTTGGCGATGTATTCCTGAATGCGATTCGATTCGCCTTCGTTGCGGATTATGTGTTCGTAATAATTGCGCTGCCATAATTTGCCGGCAAATGGCGGCCAGCCGCTGTGTTTGACGCCACGAATGTATGCGTTGGTCGTCATTGTTTTGAACCATTGAATAACGGCACCAACGGTGACGCCACGGCATACATCGGCATTCGCACGTGCATGTGCCCGTAGGGGCGGACCTATGTGTCCGCCCGTTTTGTGTCCGCCCGCGTCGTGTCGGCCGTCATGTCCGCCCGTGTCGTTGAGAACGTCATGTCCGCCGGTGTTTACGATGATACAATGGGCGTGATTCGGCATAACGATGAATGGGCCACAATCGATATCCGGATATTTGTTCGGCAAATCGAAATACCATTGTTCAACCATTCGGCCGGCATCGTTCAACAGCATCTCCCCTTGGGTTACCTGCCCAAATAGGCATTCCCGCCCTAACGTGCAAACGGTCACATAATACGCGCCGGCCTGCGAATAATCGTAGCCCTGCAGGCGAATGGAGCGGCGTTCTGGCCGTTGCGTCTCGTCTGCGCGGCCGTCAGTTGACCCGTGATCGGCCGCGGTCATCAGATGGTCCCCTTCTTATGCATTCTCGCGGATTCCATGGCGGAGGCGGTTGTGGCTTGAGTCGCTGAGCCTGCGACGAAACAATAATCCCATACCGCTGCGAACCACGAGCCTACTGCTTGAGCCATTTGCTTGCAGGTCATTGGTTCACTCCGCATCGCTTACCTCACGCATTCTCTGTTCCAGGAATCGCTGTATTTCTTCCTTCCTGGGCAGTTCGATCTGGTACTTCGAAACGAACAAATTGTTATCGATGCCGGACAATGCGTATTGGGCTAAGGTTTGGTCCTTCTGAGTACACAGAAGAAGGCCCACCGGCTGGCTGTCACCTTCGGTCATCATGTTCTTGCTATACCAACTGACGTACGTATTGAGCTGCCCCAGATTCTCGTGCGTGAACGGCTCGATCTTCAGTTCAACCAACACATGGCACTTGAGGATACGGTGGTAGAATACCAGATCTACAAAACCGTAGGTATCGCCGATAAGAATGCGTTTCTGCCTGGCTTCAAAACAGAAACCATGCCCCAGCTCCAGCAGGAATTCTTCCAGCTTGTCGAGCAAACCCGCCTCCAAATCGGACTCGCTCATCACTTCGGCTGACTTGAGCCCAAGGAACTCGAAGACGTACGGGTCGCGAATCGCGAGTTTGCCCTCGGCCTGCTGCGCGCCGAACTGAACACGCCTTGCCAACTCCTCTTTGTCCTCAGACAAGCCGCTGCGCTCGTAGTAAAGACTGCCAATCTGGCGTTTCAACTCCCGAACCGACCAGTTGCCACGCATACATTCAACTTCATAAAAGGTACGTTTGAGCGGATCGTCAATGCCGACAAGCTGCTCAAAATGAGTGTAGGAGAGTTGATTCAGCAGTCTTTCCGTGTCCGCCATAGAAAGTGCGGGCGCTGCGGGCACTTTCTCCAAGATGCGGATCGAACCGGTTGGAATGACCGGCTGGAATTGTGCGGGCAGTGACCGCACAATCGACGAATAGGCCTGAAAGAACCGGAGATAATTATATAATTGCCTCTTTCCACAAGCACTTAACCCCCGCGTCTTCAACTCGATGGCGAGCCGTTCCAGCAGCCGGTCACCATAGGATGCCCTGTCGGCACCATGCAGTTCATACTCGGCGATGTAGGAGCCAATCAGCAGATTACGAAGCGTCAGACTGATATTCACCGCTTTGCTTGCGTGCGCAGCCAACCTCGCATGAATAACCTCTATAGAGGCAGCCAGGGTTCTGAAATCATCAGGTGTTACTCCACTGGCCATACCCAAGCCCCTTCTGATTCTTACGTATGGCTCTGTCCAGCTTCTTGCCTTCGGCCATCTCTGCAACCTCTTGTGTAACTCGACATGGCGGGGCATTCCCCGACGAAACTTCATTGTCCACCTTGTGATTGTGTAAGTCAATATGCGGCTCGTCGCGGGGGGGCAGCCGGGGTACGATGACGTACAGAGAAAGGGATGCCACAAATCAGTAAGGCGCCCGCCGATAGTTCTGCCAGGAGTATCACGAAATCCTTGGCAAGTTGACGCCTGATGACGTATACTGCGGCCGACGGGAAGCGATTCTGACATGTCGGGCCGCACTTGAAAAGAGAACGCTCGCCCGGTGTAGGGTGAGTAACAGGGCAATTGCAGGGAAGGTCGATCAGCAAGCGAATCCGTGACCTGATTCAATGCCCCCAATTGCCACTGTCGCTGAAGACGTACGGTCCATAATGCATGCTGGACCGTTTCGGGAAAGGGAAGATTATGACCGAGTGGTGGAATGAGTTAAGCGGCGCTAACCAGGGGTTCTACATTTCAGCGGCATTCTTCAGCGTGATCTTCCTGTGGCAGTTCATTGCGTCGATCATAGGCCTGAGCGGCGCTGAGATCGATGCGGAAATGCACGCTGATATCGATGTCGACAGCGGGATGGACTTTGGAGACATCGAGGCTCACTCGCTGGGGGAGGCCGGCGAAACGGTCGCGGCGTTCCACGTGTTTTCGCTGCGGGCAATACTGGCATTTGGCATGCTGTTCAGTTGGGCTGCAGCGATGTACATTGACACCGGCAAGGGTATGGGCGTGGCGCTGGTTCTGGCTACAGTATGGGGCCTGGCCGGGTGGCTGGTCGTGTCGCTGCTGATATATTGGCTTCGCGGCATGGTCGAAACCGGCAACAGAAACCTCAACACTTGTCTTGGCAGAAGCGGCCAGGTTTACCTCGACATACCCGCTGACGGTCAGGGCGAAGTTCGCGTAATGGTCAGCGGGGCTATCGGTATGTTGAAAGCCCGCACATCCGGCGAGGCACTTAAGGCGGGCACGCCGGTGAAGGTCGTGCAAGTGCTTGATCCGAGCACAATTCTGGTTGAAGCAATCCAATCCACGGATAAAGAAAAGGAAACTGAATAATGATAGCACTAGTCGATTCACTGGTTATGTTAGCTGCACGCGGCAGGGGTGGCAGTCCGAATGAGATACCCATTACAGCCATTTTGCTGCTGATCCTGTTGCTGGTCGCCGTTGCTCTGGTAGTATTCTTCTTCAGCAGGTATCGCCGCTGCCCATCCAACAAGGTGCTTGTGGTATACGGTAAGACCGGCAAGGGAGCTGCCAAGTGTGTACACGGCGGCGCGTCGTTGGTTTGGCCGCTGTTCCAGGCTTATGACTATCTCGACCTCGAACCGTTCGTCGTGCCGATCGACCTGTCCAACGCACTGTCGCAGGAGAACATCCGCGTTACCGTGCCCACCACGGTGACCGCGGCGATTTCCTACGAAGCCGGCGTCATGCAGAATGCCGCCATTCGTCTGCTCGGCCTCACCCGCGCAAATATTCAGGACCAGGCGCAGGACATCATTCTCGGCCAGATGCGTGCGGTTATCGCAACGATGAAGATCGAGGAGATCAACCAGGACCGCCAGGCGTTCCTGTCAAAGGTGAACGGTGCCGTCAGCGGCGAGCTGGAGAAGATCGGCCTGGCGCTGATCAACGTTAATATTCGCGATATCGACGACGAGTCCGGCTATATCAAGGCCCTCGGCAGAAAAGCGGCAGCCGAGGCGATCAACCAGGCGAATATCGACGTAGCCGAGCAGGAAAAAACCGGCCAGACAGGTGTTGCCGAACGCCAGCGTGACACTCGCGTGGCTGTTGCGGCCGCCAACGCCACAGCGGATATTGGCGAGGCCGAAGCCAGCCGTGACCGGCGGCAGAAGACCGCCAGCCTTGACGCCTCGGCCGTCAGCTCCGAAACTGAAGCCGACGCCAAGAAAGCCGACTACCGTGCAAATCAGTACGTAGCCGAGCAGGAGGCCCGCAACCGATCCGAATCCTCCTCTCGTCAGGCCGATGGCGCCATTCGCGTCGCACAGGAAGAAGCCCAGAAGAAGGCCGAAGACGCACGCGCCGAGCGCGAAGTGTCTCGACTTAACGCTGAGATTATCGTTCCGGCCAACGCCGACAAGGAAAAGGTCATCATCGCAGCCGACGCCCAGAAACAGCACGCCATCCGCATCGCCGACGGGCAGGCGGAAGCCATGCTCGCCAAGATGTCTGCCGAGGGCAAGGGCATCCAGGCTATCCTTGACGGCAAGGCCGAGGGCTACGAACGGCTGGTGCACACATGCGACACCGCACAGCAAGCCGCTGCACTGCTGCTGATAGAAAAGCTGACCGAAGTAGCCGGCATCCAGGCACAGGCTGTCCGCGACCTGCCGATCGAGAAGGTGATTGTCTGGGATGGCGGCGGCAGCGGCAAAGACAGCGCCGGCCTGAACGGATTGGGCAGCAGACTGCTTGGCGTCCTTCCGCCAATGCACGACCTGGCAAAAAGCGTAGGTCTCGATCTGCCGGAATTCCTCGGCCGAATAACCGAGGAGCAAGAAGAGGCCAAGGCCAAGCCAAAGCCCGCACCGGCGGAAGAAGCCGACTCAACTGAATAGGACCCCTCACCCCCGCGGCCACCAACGCACGTGCACGCGGAATCAGGTTCCTGTCAGAGAAGAAAAAAAAAAAGGGGACATGTATAAGCTTAGCCGCAGGCGAAGCTCACATACGTGTCCCCTTGCGATTAGGAACACTTCAGTGGGTGCGTCAGGTGCATCGGGCGCGGCCGCGGATGGGATTCGGCTTTTCTTGAGCAATACTTCAGACGTGCTTACGACATTGCGGCTTGGATCATTTGGGCTATTGTTGTGGTGGCGGCCGCGCATATGCGGTCGGCGGCACCGTAGTAGACCCAGAGCTTGTCCTCGCCGATGGCGGCACGGTTAGCGGCTTGGTCATCACTGCCGGCCGGGTCGGCTTGCTCCACTACTATGCCGTTGGTGAAGACGCAGTTTCCGTAAATCCCCGTTATTTCGTATATCGCTTCTGGCTCAAATACGGGCTGCGATGAGCGGCTTATGAGCTTTTCGGGATGGTCCAGATCGCTCAGCATCGCGCCCAGGGCATAGCGGCCGCGAGCGTCGGCTGCGTGATAGATCTCCAGCCAGCCTTCGGGCGTCTTGATGGGCGCGGCTCCGCAGCCGACCCTGCCTGCCTCCCATGTGCCCTCTTTGGGGGCGAGTGTCATGCTGTGTGTGCCCCATGCTCGCAAATCGGGTGAATATGCGGTCCAAATGCTGGCATCGTTGAACTCGCTCTTGTACGGCCGGTGGCGGCAGACGTATTGACCGCGGATTTTGGCCGGAAAGATGGCTACGTCTTTCTGGTATGGCGGGAATATGATGCCATGCTTTTCGTATGTGCGGAAGTCAGTGGTGGAGGCCATGGCGACGGCGCAGCCGAGTGGGCTGACGGCTGTGTAGGTGATGTAGTAGCGGCCGTCGATGGGTGTGATTCGTGCGTCCTCGCATCCGAAGGCTTCGTACGGCGTGGAGGGGAATATCGCGGGTTCTGGATCGAATGTGAAGTTGACTCCGTCAGTGCTCCTGGCGACGCGCAGGTGTGACAGGCTCGAAAGCACCATCTTGCCCTTATACCAGTATCCACGATCGTCAGGGGTTTCGAGGTTGGGATCGTCCTTGGCATACCGCCCCACCTTCATCTCGCCCGACTCGGCGTCAAAGTACAACCACGATACGTAATTCTCTTCGAGCGGGATGTGCTCGCCAACGCGGACCAGGAGTATGGTCTCGCGGCCGAGGCGTGCGGCGCCGGGGTTTAGAGTGCAGAGGATTTCGAGCCCGTCGCGTGTGGGTGCGAGGTCGTCGGGCGTGAGCAACGGGTTTGCATCAATTCGTGTAAGTTTCATTGGCGATAGCGGCGGCAATTGTGTGGTGTGGTGGTCTGGGTTTTGGATTGAGTCCAGTACTATTCAGCTTGCAGCAGGTTGCAGGTTTGTGCTTTTGGCCCGTCGCCTTTCTTATGCTTCATGATGTCAGCGAAGCTGGTTTCGCTATATACATTATCGATGGCTTCTCTTGCCATGCCCCAGAGTTTTGAAAACTCGCAGGTATCTGTAAGCCGGCATTCCATTTCTCCGCCGAACAGCATGCAGTCGACAGGATGATAGGTTAGGTCCACGGCCTGCATGACGTCTGCGACCGATATGCTCTCGGGCGCCTTGACGAGGATATATCCTCCCTTTACCCCACGTGTTGAGCCGACGAGGCCGGCTTTTTTGAGGTCAACCATTATCAACTCGAGGAATCGCGGTGGTATATCCTGATTGAATGCGATTTCGGAAACCGGCTCGGGCGCGCCGCCAAAGCGATGAGACAGCTCCAACGTAGCCCGAAGCGCGTACTGGCATTTTTGAGAAACAGTGCCCATGTAGAATCTCCCTATATATTTTCGCTCACACCCGAAGTCGGCCAGTGACATCAAAATCTGCCCCAAACGCCTATAGGGTGCAGAGATATCCAAAACGCATTGTAGCACACTACTGTGCGGCACGAGCGACGCCGGAGGCGGGCAGGTGAAACAACAAGGCCGAGCGATCACCCGCGAGATG
>CBDUQP010000163.1:0-6799 GCA_965369385.1 uncultured Phycisphaerales bacterium | reverse complement strand
CGCAACAAACTTCCAAAAGCGTTGCGTATTTTGCGTGTTTTGGACAACGCTCGCGGTTTTGCATTTCGGTGCAATGCAAATCAAAATAGAGACTTACGTTTACGAATTTTGCAATACTGTGAAAAACCCATCTACGCAACACCTCTATTTCATATTTCTTCCATATTTTCCATCAAGGGCCGACGCTTTTGTCGAATCAGCATCAACTCCTCCCGCTGTCTACCCGATGCGATGTTTCTTGAAGTGTTGGCGACTGACCGCCGTATCTTGTCATGGAGACCATTATCGCCGCTGCACTGGCCATTATCAGCAGGCCCGTGCCGCCGGCAGAGATGAATGGGAAACTCATTCCCGTTGGCGGAAGAACTACCAGATTGACGGCCAGGTGCAGAACCATCTGCATAGCTATGAGAAAACCAAGGGCTCCGATAAACAGTTTAGCGAAGCCGTCGCGTGCGAGCATCGACGCTCTCACCGCAAAGTATATCCATAGTACAATCAGCAGCATCAGCAGAACCGCCCCAACGAATCCCCACTCCGAGCAATAGCTTGCGAATATAAAGTCGGTGGTATCTTCCGGCAGGAAGCCCAGCTTGTTCACGCCTCTGCCAAGGCCCTTTCCGCACCATCCACCTTCCAGAATTGCCTGCAAACTCTGCCTCGGCTGCCATGTGCTGGGGTTCTCCAGGTTCCACGGATCGAGCATTGCTTCAATCCGCGCCAGCCTGTTTGCGTTCCCACTAACGGCCCACCAGAACCAGCCCGCGCCGATGGGCAGCAGGCTTATCAGGTAGTACCACGGGATCCCAGCCAGGAACATCGTCACGAGCGCAGCCATGCATATCATGGTCGCAGTGCCAAGATCCTGGTGGAACACTATCCCAAAACACAGCCCCATCAGAGCGACCGCGGGAAGGAATGTCTTGAAGAAGCTGCGTATCTGAGTTGACGGTCCGGACAGCCACGCAGCCAGCAGCAACACCATCGCCAGCTTCAATACCTCGGACGGCTGAAATCCTATGCCGTAAGCCGCTGGACCGAACTTGAGCCATCGTACCTTCCCGTTTCTCATCTCTCCAAGACCGGACCACTTCAGGAGTCCCATGAAGCCAAGTGCGAGAATGAACAGCCCAATCGCACAATACGGCCACTTGCCCCTGCCCCCAAACCACCTGAACCGCATCCACCCGCCCAGGAACAGGACGATGGCTGCGAGGGAGGCAAAGAGCGAATGTCGCATGTCGACCCGCTTGTACCATGCCACGTCAGAAGCCGGCAGCGACGCCAACGCACTGTGCACCATCACCACGCCCAACGCCAGCATCGCCAGAGTAGTCACCAACAGGCCCGACGCCATAGCGCGTCTCTTGTCCTGCGTCAAATCCAAGTTTTCCGGCATCCCTGCCATCTACGCTCAACTCCTGCCTTCGTGTGTTTCCAGCCGCCTGCCCCCAGGTCAACGCAAAGTCAACGCAGCTTAAGCGTTGCCAAAGCCAGTGTCGCAAACAATATCCCGAGAATCCAGAACCGCATAACCACCTTGGTCTCTGCCCATCCGCCAAGGTGAAAATGATGATGCAGCGGCGCGCACCGGAATATCCGTTTACCCGGCAAACCGGGCCCGGGGCGAGTGAGCTTGAAGTATCCCACCTGGAGTATCACACTGCCAGCCTCCATCACAAACACGCCGCCCGCTATCAGCAGCAGCAGTTCATGGCGAGTGACCACGGCGATATACCCGATCAAACCGCCCAGAGGCAGCGAACCGGTATCTCCCATGAATACCTGGGCCGGTGGCGCGTTGTACCACAAGAAGCCCAGCGTTGCGCCGATCATAGCGCCGCATAGAACAGTCACTTCCTGGGCCTTGAACACAAGGGGCAGATTGAACACCCCCGCCCACTCCTCAACGCCGGATATCCACGCCAGCAGCAGATAAACTACCGTAACAATACACACGCACCCCGACGCCAGCCCGTCCATACCATCGGTCAGGTTCACCGCGTTGGACGTGCCGTACATCGTGAATACGGTAATCAGCACATAAATCACCGGCACTGACGCCAGCGATATGCTGTAAGAGCAGAATGGCAGGTAAAGGTTCAATGCCGTTTCGCTGTCCTGCCCGTATCTCTGCATGCCCGCGCCGATCATCACCGCAAGGCCCACCTGGAAGATGGTCTTCTCCCACGCATGCAAGCCGTCGCGGCTGCCCTTGCCTGCCGAGAATCGCAGCTTCAGCCAGTCATCCACACCGCCAAGCAGTCCCAGCCACACCAGAATGAACAGACCCATGCGGATATACATGTTGCCCAGATCGGCAAAGAGAACCGTGGCTACGAATATCGCTCCCACGATCAGGATCCCGCCCATCGTCGGAGTGTTGGACTTGTGACGCAGAAGCTCGTTCAGGTCGGCGTGATTAAACTCCGGCCGATCGCCCAGTCGAGCCCGGATCAGAAAGCGTATCAACCGCGGGCCGAAAATAACCGCAAGCACGAAGCTCAACGCCGCCGCCCCGGCTATTCTCAGAATCAGACCTTTGTAGAATAAATGGACCATTACATGCTATCTCTTAAATACTCATCAAAAACAATTGTTACGCCCATACGCCTATTGGCCGGCACCAAACAGGTCCCCTATCGCCGCCGCGATGCGTTCCATACCCATCGCACGAGAGCCCTTCACCAGCACAATATCGCCGGCCGCCAGAAGCCCGGAAAGCTCCCCGCCCAATGCCTCGACAGAGTCATATTCGCAGGTCTGCGCCGCATCCAAGCCCCCTTCGCGAGCCCCTACTGCAATATATCGACCCAGTTGGCCAACGCCGATCAGGAAATCCACCCCGCCCTGACCATTAACGCCCCTGGCGGCGATCTTGGCACCCGAAACCCTGTGAAGCTGCTCGGCTGCATCGCCCAATTCCAGCATATCGCCAACGATCAGCACGCGCCTGCCGCCGCTGCGAGGCTTGCAGTCACAAAGAACCGACACCCCCGCCGCCAGGCTGGATGGATTAGCGTTATAGGCGTCGTTTATTACCGTGACCCCTCCCGCAACAAGCCATTGCTGACGCATCTGGGCACCGGGGAAGTCCGCCAGGGCCTCGACGGCTTCTGACTGCTCCATGCCGAATACCTGCCCTGCCGCTATCGCAGCGGTCGCGTTGGTCGCATTGTGACGCCCGGTAATCGGCAGCGTTACCTGCTGATGACCATTTATCTTGAACCGGCAGCCCTGTCCAAGCTCGCCGATGGCCTCGTAGTCGCTCATCCTCAATTCGCATTCGTCACCAACGCCGAACCGGATCATCCTTCCATCGTATGACCGCACTGCCGCCGATAGTTCATCGCTATCGCCATTGACCACCGCCACACATCCATCCTGGGTCCAGTTCAGCAGAGATCCCTTCTCGGCCGCCACCTGGCTAATGCTGCCAAGCCCCGCCAGGTGCGTCATCCCCACCGAGGTTATCACCGCCACATCCGGGCGTACAATCCTCGCCAGCGAATCGATCTCGCCAGGCGCATTACTGCCTACCTCGCAAACAACATAATCATCGCCCTGATTCACGCCGAGCAATGTCAGGGGCACACCAATGCAGTTATTGAAACTATGAGGGTTCCGCGACCCCCTGAACTTGCTGGAAAGGATATGGTCTATCATGCGGCCGGTAGTGGTCTTCCCGTTTGAACCGGTAACGGCCACCACCCGTGCGCAAGCTACCTTCTCTCGATGCTCCGCCGCCAGATATCCCAACGAGGCGATGGTATCTTCCACCACAATCACACCGCCGCCAAACAACCTGCCAACCTCTTCGGGCAGCCGCTCTCCTCCGTAAACGCCGAAAAAGGCTTTGTCTATGACTGCGGTAATACATCCGGCGTGTGAAGCTGCCTGCAGGAAATCGTGACCATCAAAGTTAGCACCGCGAATCGCCACAAACGCATCTCCCGCACTGGCGGTTCGCGTATCAATCGTGACGCCTTCTATGTGCACATCCGCAGCCGGCCAGCACCACCGCCCACGCAATGCGCGACGAATATCCTCCATCTCCATCGAAATCATGTATGTCTGATCCTTCCAACTACTTCTGACGCGACCTTGGCGTCGTCGAAATCATGTCGCTTACCATTAACTTCCTGGTAACTCTCGTGCCCCTTGCCGGCAAGCAGCACGATATCATCTTTATCGGCCAGCTTGCACGCAGCCGTTATGGCCTTCTGCCTGTCTGGCTCAACAATGCACCTGCACAAATCGCCGGGGGCAATTCCAGCCAGGATTTCGTCAATAATCGCCTGCGGATCTTCGCTGCGGGGGTTATCGCTGGTGATGACGATACTGTCGGCCAGCTCTGCCGCCACAGCGCCCATTCGCGGACGCTTGCTGCGATCCCTGTCGCCACCGCACCCGAACACCACAATCAGGCGACCACTCACCACGGCCCGCATCGATTCCAGCACGTTCCGCAATGCGTCGTCGGTATGGGCGTAATCAACAAAAACGCTATAAGGGGCATCCACATCAACTCGCTGAAGACGCCCGGGCACGCTGGGCACCTGCGATACGCCCTTCACGCACGTGACAAGATCAATACCCAGCCCCACGCCGACGCCGATGGCAGCAAGGCAGTTGAGCACATTGTGCCTGCCAGGCAGTGCGCTGGCGAACTCTACCGAACTGCCCGCATACTGCACATTGCCCACAGAGCCCTCCCTGTCGCTCCAGCCAAGATCGCAAGTCAACCCGGCGTCAGTCTCCAAACCGTACCAGAGTATCTGCCCCTGCACACCGGCCGCCATCTGCCGACCATACGGATCGTCGGCGTTTACGATCGCTGTGGCATCGGCCCCGAGCGAATCAAACAGCTTGCGTTTGGCAAGCATGTAATTGTCCATATTCAGGTGATAATCCAGATGATCGCCGGTCAGGTTCGTAAACACAGCCGCGCGGAACTCCACGCCCTCGCAGCGTCGCTGGTCCAGAGCATGGCTCGAAACTTCCATAACCAGGTGAGTGCATCCGTTTCCCACCATCTCGGCCATCATATCTGCCAGCGAGACCGGATCGGGAGTGGTGGCGCAGGCCGTAACGCTGCGTGCGCCCGTCTCGTAGGCAATGGTTCCCAGCATGGCAGCCTGCATCCCGGCAGAAGTCAGCATCTGGTGGATCATCCAGGCCGTGGTGCTCTTGCCGTTAGTACCCGTGATGCCGATATTCGTTAGTTTCCGCGTGGGCCAACCCCTGATAGCCTGTGCACACTTTCCGAGTGCCGCGTGCGAATCGGGCACTACCACATGGGGAACACCGGCTGGGACGTTGGCGGCATCTTCGCATATGATCGCGGCGCAACTGCGGGCGGCTGCATCGGCAATGAAATCATGCCCATCCATCTGCCAGCCCTTGACGGCTACGAAGCAGACGCCGGGCGCAGCTTTTCGCGAATCAAAGACGACGGTCTGCACATCGCAGTCGCCCTGCACCTGATGTGGCGCAAGTTCCGATTTCGAAAGCAATTCACTAAACTGCATATGGCATATCCCAAAAGATCCTCACATCGCATCAAGCTGGAACTATCCGTACCTGGCTCGCAATAATACCGCCAGACATGAGATATATCGGCACGAACCGGCCGCGCGCATTAGACAACAGGATTTGGTCTACAAAGCTGAGTAAATCGAGAAGTGAGAACAGCCAAAGTCACCACGCATACAAGCAGATATGCTATCCATCAATATGTGTTAAGCATCGACAATGGCATCAAGCAGGGAGATCAACTGCGGCAGATCGAACTGAACAGTATCCCACAATACGTCAGGATCAACAGCATCGTATCCATGAATAAGGCGATTTCGCATCCCCCGAACAAGCTCCCAGGGAATATCTGAATTAGAATGCCGCAATTCCAGGCTGACCCGGTTGGCCGCTTCACCGACAATCTCAATCAAGCGGATCAGCGACAATTCCAGCATCCTGTCGCTGTCCAGATCAGTCCGAACTCTCCCCCCTGCCATCGCGACAGCCTCGCGGGCATGGTCTAACATGTGCCTCAAACTGACATCATCACTATGCCGCGACATATTGGACCTCTGCCTCCGCCAGAACCTGCTCCCGGAAGTATCGACTGATGAAACCGGGTGTATTCAAGTCCACTTTGTGTCCAAGGATTTGGCTTAACTCAATTTCCATACCAGCCATCTTCAACATGCCGACATGAGCATCCTTGTCAAACTCCACCAGCACATCAACATCGCTGTCAGCACAGAAGTCATCGCGAAGCACCGAACCAAACAAAGCCAAGCGGCGAATGTGGTTCTTCTTACAGAATTCTGCAATGGCCAGTTTGTCTATTTCGATACTTGAAGGCATCTGTCGACCTCGTAGCATACTCATCCCAAAACCAACACTTCTTTTACCATTCTCATCTTCGACAATCCACCGCAGTTTACTGCACAATCAGGGCCTACGCATCTAAATTATCCCTGCCGTTGTTGTGGCTGTTCGGGCCGAAGGTCCGATGGGCAGTAAGCCGGGGGTAACCAAAGGGAACCCCCGGAAACAACTCAAAAAGACTCAGAACCCCGCAGGGGTGGCCAGAGAGGTCTTTTCTGTAGCGCAGATTGCCAGATATGCTTGGCGATTTGTGCCAAATATTCGTACCAATTCGCAAGCCGGCTTCTCCCCCCGCCCCTTCGGGGCGGGGGGCTTAGAGAGCTGTATCCGGGGGCTGCACCGCGACTTACATCGCGGCTGACCCCCGGCTAACCGCCCATCGGACCTTCGGCCCGAACGGCAACGG
>CBDUQP010000162.1:0-6813 GCA_965369385.1 uncultured Phycisphaerales bacterium | reverse complement strand
CTCACCTGCTCTGTGTGTGAGATTTCTTTCACACCAGAAAGAAATCTCGCACACGTGCAGGGGGCTCAGGCAAATGCCTTGACTTGCATTTTTGCCCTATCTATTATACTTCTTTCTAAAAAGTAGAAGATTCGCGGTCCGCTGTGGTGCGGGCCGCTGTTGTATTGGGCGTACCACGCGCCAGGAAGGTGCGTCGCCCGTCAGTTGGGTTTTTCGGCTTGTTTTCAGCGGAAACAACCGAACTGGAGATTCGATACAGGAGCTACGAACGTGGGATACAACTGCGTAGTTTGCGTCAAGCAGGTGCCGGACACCAAGAGAATCACCGGCGATGCGATGAAAGATGACGGCACGGTGAATCGCGCCGCTCTTCCGGCGATTTTCAATCCGGAAGATTTGCATGCCTTGGAAGCGGCGCTTGAAATTCGCGAAAAGCATGGTGGCACGGTTACCGTGGTCACGATGGGTTTGCCTGCCGCGTGTGAGGTGCTTCGTGCATCCATATTCCGCGGCGCTGACCGTGGAGTACTTATCACTGATCGTCGCGCTGCGGCTTCGGATACGCTGGCAACCAGCTACATCCTATCTTGCGCTGTCAAGAAACTCGGTGCGGACATCGTGCTGTGCGGACGTCAGGCCATCGATGGCGATACGGCCCAGGTCGGTCCGCAGATGGCCGAGAAGCTTGAGATGGACTTGGTGACATACCTCGAAGAGATCGTATCGCTCGAGGATTCCACTATCACGATCAAGCGTAACGTGGGCAACGGGCACGAAGTGGTCCGTGGCAGCCTGCCGATGCTGATGACCGTGATGGAGACGGCCAATAATCCGCGTCCTTGCTCGATCACACGAATCATGAAGTTCAAGAAGGCACGCGCCAAGGCCGAGGTCGAAGCGGTCGCCGGTGATCTTCTCATGTGTGATTATGAAGATTACACCGCTGAGCTCGAAGCCAACGAGGTGGAGAAGCACTGCAAGAAGCTTGCGAGCAAGGGACTGCTGCTAGATCAGTGGAATCTTGACGATATCGATGCTGACTTGCAGTGGTGCGGCCGAGAGGGTAGCCCCACCAAGGTTCACCGTATTCAATCGGTTGTCCTCAAGGGCGGCGAGTACAAGGAATATCCCGCGACTGACGAAGGAATCGCAGAAATGGTCGGCGGATTGGTCAAGGATCACACACTCGGATAACGGAGTCGCCGTTAATTCGTCCCGCTCGATCGGGACCAAAGGCGGAATAGATATGATCGAAGTTAACAAACAAGGTGAAGTCTGGGTTTTTGCCGAAGCCTATGACGGTAAGCTCTCGGACGTGCCCCTTGAGCTTATGGGCAAGGCTCGCGAACTGGCCGAACAGTTGAACGTAGGCGTTGGTGCAGTGCTTCTGGGTGACGATAGCGTCGCCCAGCTGAGCGATGCTCTTATCGCTCAAGGTGCCGACAAAGTTTACTGTGTGACCGGCGAAAAGCTGGCCCATTATCAGACTGCCAGCTACACACGCGTAGTATGCGAACTCATAGAGCAGTACAAGCCCCAGATATTCCTGTATGGCGCGACTGCCATCGGACGCGATCTGGCGCCTACAGTTGCCAGCAAGATGAAGTGCGGGCTGACCGCTGACTGCACCGATCTGCAGATCGGCGAGCACAAGCAGCCTGCCAGCGACATTACTCACGAGAACCTGCTGTTGCAGATTCGTCCGGCGTTTGGCGGCAATATCATAGCCACCATCGTGAACTATGACCGCTGGCCGCAGATGGCGACGGTTCGCGAAGGCGTGATGCCCATGGTTGAGCCCGATGCATCACGCAAGGGCGAGGTCATCGCATCCAAGGCCAATCTGGATGATTTCGAACTCCCGCTGGAGATTATCGAGTCTGTCAGGCATGCCAAATCGGTAGACCTCAAGGGTGCCAGGATTATTGTCGCCGGCGGCGCAGGCGTTGGTAGCAAAGATAATTTCGCGCAGTTGTGGGAGCTTGCACACTGCCTCGGCGCGGCAATTGGCGGTACCCGAGCGGCGATCGACCTGGGCTTTGTCGGTAACGACCACCAGGTTGGGCAGACCGGTACCACGGTTCGGCCCGCACTGTACATTGCTGCGGGCATCAGTGGTGCCATTCAGCACGTTGCCGGCATGGAAGAGTCGGCCAAGATTCTGGCGATCAACAGCGATCCCGATGCCCCGATTTTCCAGGTGGCACACATGGGAATCGTCGGTGATCTGAACGTCGTCATTCCCAAGCTCGTCAAGGCCATCCGTAGTGGCGCTTCGATAGAGAACGCCAGCTAAGCAAAGGATTCCCCAATGGCTAACTTTTATACAGATAATGAAGACATCCAGTTTCTCTTCGAGCACATGGACGTGGCGCATGTCGCGGAAATCATGGAAGAGGGATTTAGTTTCCACGAGGAGTTCGATTTCGCCCCGGAGAATGCCCAGGACGCTCTGGACAACTACGCGCGAATTCTTGAAGTAATTGGTGAAATCACCGGAAACGATATCGCTCCGACTGCGGAAGATAATGACCGCATAGGCAACGTTCTCAACGATGACAACACCGTAACCTATGCTCCCGGGATCGCCAATGCTCTGTATCGGCTCAATCAGGCCGGTGCGATGGGCTTCACGCTGCCCTACCGCTTTGGCGGGATCAACTGCCCGGCGCTTGTGGCTACGATTAACAATGATATCGTCGCTCGCGGCGATGCGGCCCTGAACAACCTGTACGGTTTGCAGGGCATAGCCGAAACGATTAACGCCTTCGCTTCGGAAGATCAGAAGCAGAGATTCCTTCCTCCGATGGCCACTGGTGGCTGGACCGGCGCGATGGTGCTGACCGAGACTGAAGCGGGCAGTGACCTGCAGGCAGTTAACCTGCACGCCTATCAGGACGAAGACGGCAATTGGCGTCTGCACGGTGTGAAGCGTTTCATCACGAATGGTTGCGGCGAGGTGTTGCTTGTGCTCGCACGCTCCGAACCTGAAATCAGCGACGGCCGCGGCCTGAGCATGTTCATCATGAAACGAGACGACACCGTTACCGTGCGTCGTCTTGAGGACAAGCTCGGTATCCACGCCAGCCCGACTTGCGAACTGTTCTTCGATCACAGCCACGCCGAGCTCGTTGGCGAACGTCAGCGCGGCCTGATCACATACGTTATGAGCCTGATGAATGGCGCTCGTATCGGTATCGCAGCACAGTCGCTGGGGCTCGGCGAAGCCGCTTGTCGCGATGCTCGTGACTACGCTCACAGCCGCAAGCAGTTTGGCACAGCCATCGAAAACTTCGCCGCTGTCAGGGAACTGCTGGTTGATATGCAGGTTGATCTGCAAGCCGCCCGGGCACTTACGTATTACGCCAGTTACACGGTGGACATCGAAAACGGTGCCCTCAGGCAGCTTGGAAAGGACGACTTCGCCGACGCCGACGCCAAGCGTGCGGCCAAGCAGCTTTCTCGCAAATACGGCAGGTATAACAAAGTCCTGACGCCGATGAGCAAGTATTACGCGTCGGAAATGTCGATGCGTACCGCCAACAGTTCCATTGCGGTGCTTGGCGGCAGCGGGTTCATGCGTGATTACGCTTGCGAGCGTTATCTGCGTGACAGCCGCATTACCACCATCTACGAAGGCACCAGCCAGTTGCAGGTTGTTGCCGCTGTTGCCGGTGTTGTTAGCGGAACGCTTAATACGGTTGTTGAAGAGATGATCGACGGCCGCGACTGGCCGGCTCAGATTGCCCCGATGATCGCGCAGATTCGCGACGGGCTGGACATCCTCACCGAGATGGTGGAATTCATCAAGACGCAGCCGAGCCCGACCTATCGTGATCTGTACGCACGCAAGTTGGTCGACATCGGTACGTATCTGTTCATTGCAGCGTTGTTCTGCGATCACGCGACGGCCAGCGAGAAGAAGCTGAAGGTCGCCCAACGCTGGATGAATTGGCGTATGCCGGAAATTCGCATGAACAAGGAGATGATCCTGTCCGGCGATATGCAGATCGTGGATGACTTCGAAGACCTGGCAGGTCAACTGCCCGTCATTGAGTAACACCCGATCCATAAGAGTTACACCAAGGCACTCCTCGCCCATGCGGTAGGGAGTGCCTTTCTTTGGAAATTGGTTCTTTCGCGGTGGCATGTGCGTGCGGCTGGGCATCTTTGATCGCGAAAGGGGACACGGCCTGCTGCTACCGCAGCCGGACATGTCCCCGCCACATGCGGCATAAGAGGAGCAAAAACGGGGACTGTACCGATTCTGGGACTGTCCCCGCTTTTGCGGAAGACCGCGAATTCTGCATCGGGTGGCATGGCGACACCGTAGGGGCCTGCCCGCCGGGACAGGCGGGTCGCCATGATTACAAGGCGCAACTGACACCATGGCGACCCACGATACGACTGTGCGTCGCCATGCCACCCGGGCTCTGACGAAATATCCGGGTCAGCCGAGGTTTTCTTTATACCAGCCGATGGCCTTTTCCAGGCCTTCTTCGAAGTAGACCAGCGGCTCGTAGCCGATTGTCTCTTTGGCGCGGGAAATATCAGCTAACGAGTTCTTCACGTCGCCTGCACGGACATCCGTGTATACCGCTTTGATGTCGATTCCGAGCAGTTCGGTGAGCTTGGCGAGTATCTGGTTCAGGCTTGTCTCATAGTGACAGGCGATATTGACGACCTGCCCGTTGCAGACCTCAGCCGGTGCGTGGGCGGCAAGCCAGTTTGCCTCGCATACGTTGTCTACGTAGCAGAAGTCGCGGCTTTGCTCGCCATCACCGTAAACGGTGGGCCCCTGGCCTTTCAGCAGCATGCTGACGAAGGCGGGAATCACTGCGGCATACGCTCCCTGCGGGTCCTGGTGCGGGCCGAACACGTTGAAGTATCGCAGGCCCATCGTCTCCATACCGTACACCGACGCATATGCCTGGAGATACATCTCGCAGGCGAGCTTGTTGGCGGCGTAGGGACTGATGGGTTGTGGCATCATGCCTTCGTGCTTGGGTGATTCTTCCTGGTCGCCGTAGGCGCTGGATGATGCGGCAAAGATCAGGCGCTTGATACCGGCAGCTCGCGTTGCTTCCAGCACGGTAACGGTACCTGTGACGTTGACGTCATGTGCAGTTACAGGCTCTTCCACGCTACCGGGCACTGAACCGAGTGCCGCTTCGTGGAATACCGCGGTGCATCCAGCTACTGCCCGATCAACGGTTGGGCGGTCGCGGATATCGCCTTCGATGAACTCGATCTTGTCGAGTATTTCGGTGATGTTCTCCATCTTGCCGGTTGCGAGATTGTCCAGCACCACAACATCGTGCCCTTTGTTGAGGATATAGCGGACAAGATTACATCCGATAAAGCCCGCTCCACCAGTAACGAGATACTTGGCCATAGGTTGTCCTTGTTGTAAGATTTCAGTAGCAAATTCGCCGCTCGCCTGACCGCTGTTTGACATTCCATGCAGACAGGGCGGTTGATTGTATCGGCCGGTCAGGCCTTGACGATCTTCTTGCGTCCGCGCTTGACGCTCTTGGTTGCATTACGAGTATCCACAACCAGTTTCGCGTTGTCTACAATGAGCTGGTAATCGTAGCTGGAGTGGTCGGTGCTGATGAGGACCGCATCATAGCTTTTCAGCATGGCCGGCGTGATCTTCTTGGACACCATCTTCAGATCGTGCTTTCGCATCTTGTGCGTTCGGGGCACGTGCGGATCGTTGTAGTCTACCTTGGCGCCTTTTTTTTGCAGCAGCTCGATAAGTGCCAGCGAGGGGCTCTCGCGAACGTCGTCGATATCTTTCTTGTACGCCAGCCCGAGCACGAGGATCTTGGAGTTCCTGACGGGCTTTCCGGCGTCATTGAGGGCATGCATGAGCTTGTTGATGACGAATTCGGGCATGGCGACGTTTATCTCGCCTGCAAGTTCAATGAATCGTGTTGTCATGCCATATTGCTTGGCCTTCCACGAAAGGTAGAACGGGTCGATCGGGATACAGTGTCCGCCCAGGCCTGGACCGGGGTAGAAGGGGGTGTAGCCGAACGGTTTCGTGGCGGCTGCGTTTATCACGTCCCACACGTCAACGCCCATGCGGTCGAAGAGGACCTTGAGTTCGTTGACCAGTGCGATATTAACGCAGCGGTAGGTGTTTTCGAGAATCTTGGAAGCCTCGGCCGCTTCGCAACTGCTTACGGGCACGATGGTGTCTATCGCGATTTCGTAGCATGCACATGCGGCCTGGAGTGAGGGCTTATCTATTCCTCCGACAACCTTCGGGATCGTTTTCGTCGAGTAATCTTTTCGGCCTGGATCTTCGCGTTCCGGGCTGAAAGCCAGGAAGAAGTCCTTTCCTGCCTTCAGTCCGGATTGTTCGAGAATAGGCAGCATAACTTCGCGAGTGGTGCCGGGGTATGTTGTAGATTCCAGCACGACGAGCTGCCCCTTGCGGAGGTATTTGGCAATAACCTCTGCGGTTGACCTGACGTAGCTCATGTCGGGCTCGCGCATCTTCGTAAGCGGGGTCGGCACGCAGATGAGAATACAGTCGGCTTGCTTGAGGCGTTTGAAGTCGCTTGTGGCTTCGAAGAGCTTGGTGCTGACCATCTCCTTGATGGTGGCAGAGGGGATGTGTTCGATATAGCTCTTGCCGGCCATCAGGCTCTTGACCTTCTTGGCGTCAATATCAAAGCCGAGAACGTTAGCGCCGCCCCGGGTGAACTCACGCACCAGCGGCAGGCCTACGTACCCCAGTCCGATCACGCCTACCACGCATTGTTTTATACTTATCTTATTCAGGAGCTGTTTGATCATGCC
>CBDUQP010000161.1:0-6825 GCA_965369385.1 uncultured Phycisphaerales bacterium | reverse complement strand
ACGCCCACCGCAGCGTCACACCACCCCAGCCGTCAGTCGAAATAATCCTGGCAAGCTGCGACGGCAGCATCACAAACGCTGCGCAAGCCGGCTCGCTGCAGGCCAGCGTAACCGCGCAACGCATCGAGGAAATGATCACCAACAAGGAGCGCCGCGTATGGGACGGGAAATCCGAAACATGGCGGCCGGTGGAACCACGCGACGTGGCGATCCTGTTCTCCCGCATGACGAACAGTCTGGAATACGAACGCGAGCTGCAGAATCGCAACATCCCCTACTACGTGGTGGCCGGCACGGGCTTCTTCCGACAGCAGGAAGTGTACGACATTCTCAACGCGCTGCGAGTGATCGACAACCCACTCGACGACACCGCCCTGATAGGCGTGCTCCGCAGCAGCCTGTTTGCCCTGGACGATAACGCACTCATGCACATCGCAGAGGCTATCGGCCGGGGGCCTTACCTGCCTGTCCTGTCGCGGCTCAGGGATGACGACGAATTTGCCCTGTCCGAAAGGTTGCCCGCCGAAGATATGGAATCGTTGATACTCGCCGGCGAATTGCTCGGGCGGCTGGCTGCGTGCAAAGATGCGATTGCCACAGATGAGATAATCCAGCGATTACTGGACGCCACGGGATACGAAGGCACACTCCTTGCGCAATTCCAAGGCAAGCGAATGCTGGGCAATGTCCGCCAGCTCATGGACGCAGCCCGCACCGCCTACGCCGATGCAATGTGCATTGGAGACTTCATATCGCAAATGAACCAGTGCGTGCTGAGCCAATCCCGCTATGAAGAAGCCGTCGTCGCAGGCGAAGGCGATAACGTGGTACGATTGATGACAACGCACAAGTCCAAAGGTCTGGAATTCCCTGTTGTGATCATCCCAGACCTTAACGCCAAGAAACGCGGATGCACCAACAGCTTGCTGCACCGTGGCAGGGACTGGAAATATACGCTCATTGTTAACTGGGACTCCGACGACGCCGACCTGGACAACGCCGAAAAACCGCTATCGTACCGCGCGGCTGTCATCGCCGAGAACGATGAACTTGAGAACGAAGATATCAGGCGTTTGTATGTAGCCGCCACGCGTCACAAAGACCATCTCGTACTGATTGGTGCCGATTGGCGAAATAAGGATGGCAGCATCCATGACAAGGGAAGCTATCTGCAAAGACTCGACGGGGTCATGAATCTGTCGGATGCCCTCACCGCCGATGGCCTCGCGCCTTATGGTGATGAAGATCGCTACAATGCGCAGGTGAGGGTAATGCTGGCTGAGCCTGCCCAATGCGTGTTCACGGGAAACGCCCAGGCACGCAAACTCATCAAAGCAGACACCCCTGCCCAGACCCTGGCCGACACGCTGATGTCTGCGGGGAGCGCAGGCGACAATAGCCTCCCGCTTGTCGGCATGGTACCCGCGCAAACCGGAAACGCAGAGCTTGCGGTCACCGCGCTTGGGGACTTCGCACGTTGCGAAATGCTCTATCGCTGGCGATACGAGTTGCGAGCTACCCCCCCATATATCCCAAGCGAGCACGATAAACAGACCTGCAATCCGCAAGCCGGCATCCACCCTGCCACCTTGGGCACGTTCTTTCATCGTTGCATGGAGCTGCTCGATTTCGCCTCGCCTCAGCCGGCTGGTCGGCTGGCGAGCACTGTAGCCAATGAAATGGCTCTGGAGACCGAAGATTTTTCACCAAATCTATCTGGACTCACCGAGCAATTACAGGATATGATCGACCTGCTGCAAGCCACTGATCTGCCCGCTTCGCTGACCGAAGCACAGAACGTTCTGCGGGAGCTGGATTTTGTCGTGCAGTTGGACCAACTTACGCTCCGCGGCCAGATAGACCTGCTATATAAGGATAAGCATGGCAACTGGCATGTTGTGGATTACAAGTCTGATCGTCTTTCGCCGGACCATATCGAACAGCATAGTTCTCGTTACCAGTTGCAGATGTTGGCGTATTCGCTGGCTGCCGAGAAGTATTTGGGCAGTGACGTTCAGGATGTGACGCTCTATTACCTGCGTCCAGGATTGGCGCACAAGTTCGAAATAACGCCGCAGTTGCGAGATGAGACCGTCTCGCAACTGGGCAAACTGGCAAGCAGGCTTGTATCTGCCAGGCGAGCGGGCGATTTTGCGATATGCCATAGCCGCCAGTGCGAACAATGCCAGTATTTGCCTCTATGCAGACGCCTTACCGGTTGGGATTCTTCGTAAGGGCGATTCTGACGGTTGTGGAAGTCATTAAGTCCTTTTTCGGCAGCTAGCGCCGCGGCCGCGAGACCCGCAATTATCGCCAGATCACGGTGATGTTTGCGAATAGGCAACCATTTGACTATTATAAGTCCATTATAAGCCGATCATAACTATCTGTACCTATTCATACTCTTTATATTTGGTGGACCAACTATGATACTTCATCTCGTGCGTATTCTGTTTCTCTTAATGGTCATAGCAACCAGTGCCACATTCGCATTTCAGGATGCGATAACCTCAACCGGGCAGTGGTCCGTAGCCCTTTACATAGGTATTCCGTCGCTGCTGGCTGTGATTGCGGTGTTTGTGGACATGTTCTGGCGTCACAAGCATCTTCAGGTCCTCAGCGGGCTTTTCATCGGGATTATCGGCGGCGTGGTACTGGCATTCATTCTCAGCCAATTGCTGGTACTGCTGCTGGGACTGTTTCCCATTCCGGAAGAGGCTTCCAGACCGGCCGAACTGGAAAAGGGTTTCAACGTCCAAATAACCACCACCGAACGGATTGAACACTCCAGGCAAGTGGAAGCCTATAGCGCGTACATGACGTACGAACGTACTATCCAGTTGCTTAAGCTGCTGCTTGGATCGGTTTGTGTCTTCGCTTGCACATCAATCGTATTGCAGACCAGAGATGACTTCCGATTCATCTTGCCAGATGTTGAATTCAGCAAGGAAACCAAGGGCGCCCGCCCTCTCCTGCTGGATACTTCAGCAATCATAGACGGACGAATAGGTGATTTCTTCGAAACAGGAATACTGGAAGCCGAAGTAGTAGTACCGCGATTCATACTCAAGGAGTTACAGTCCATCGCCGACAGCTCCGACAAGCTCAAGCGCAACCGAGGCCGGCGTGGCCTGGACGTGCTCGACAAGCTCCAGAAGAGCGAAACAGTGGATATCAGGATCGTCCAGACCAATATCCGCGACGAGAATCCCGACACCGATGTGGATAACATGCTCGTATTGCTGGCAGAGCAGCGTAACGGCAGGATCGTCACCAACGATTTCAATCTCAACAAGGTTGCCCAACTCAGGGGCATCGACGTTATAAATATTAACGATCTGGCAAATGCACTGAAGTCCATAATGCTACCGGGGGAATCGGTGACGCTTCGAATCGTAAAACCGGGCGAGGAACCTGGACAGGGAATCGGGTACCTGGAGGATGGTACTATGGTAGTGGTGGAACAAGGACGCGACCACATGGGACGGGAAATCGTGATATCGGTGACCAGCGCTTTACAAACATCAGCCGGCAGGATGGTGTTCGGGAAGGTAGATGCAGACGCCACGTTTTCACAGGTGCGGAAAACGCGAGCTTCCACAAATTCCGGAACTTCACAGGAAAATGGAAATCAAGGATAGCTTTCGATCCGATACACCTTTACAATCCATGTGTAATATTTCACAGCAAGCGTCCAAGGCGCATGTAGCCATACCCGCACTTGACGAGTGAACGAACCTGCACAACGGATTGACGGACAGAAATCAGGTTCAGGCAAAAGGAAAAGGATTCAATGGCCAGGGTTTCGCTGCCAGATCATATGAGAGAGACTTCCACCTTGCCGGATGAGGATGTGTCTTCGGCTGGGCCTTTTGTAACCATTTCCCGCGAATACGGCTGCTACGGATTTTCCCTTGGTCTGCTTTTGTTGGACATCCTTAATGAAGAGTTGCTCGACGGAGTCTCCTGGAAGGTATATCAGCGGGAGATTCTCACACGGCTGGCAAACGAAACCGACACAGCCGCAGACATGCTCGAGCGTCAACGCCTCACAAAACCTAAACTCGTGATGGATTTCTTCCGGTCGATAGGAACAAGACGCAGACCGAGCGGTTTTGAGATTCGCAATCGTATCTCCACTATTATCAGAGGTTTGGCGATAGATGGTCACGCCCTAATCATCGGTCAGGGAGGCGCAGGCGCGGTTACCGGGTTGCCCAATGGCATAACGGTGCGGCTGGAAGCCCCGGAAGAATGGCGGGTCAAGCAGATCGCCTTCCGCGAAGAGCTTACCGAGACACAGGCAAGGATGCAGATTCGAGATAAAGAGCGTGACCGGAAATACTTACACAAGATATATCAGACACGTTTTCCCAAAACACCGGCATTTAATCTGGTATACGACTGTTCGCAGTTCACGCTGGCACAGATTGCACAGCAAATCGTTTATGCATTGAAACTTAAGGGCTGCATACCGAAGAGATAGAAACGGAATACATAGCGGAAAGGATTCTGCCTGAAAAGACTTGTGAATATTGCCATTGCGTCCTGCCATTCCCTGTAATCGCAACATTACATCCTTACACACAAAGTTTTACGAGTTACACAGGCACACCAGTTTCACCACGATAAAAAAATACTCATGCTATGCTTTTATCAAGCGCAAGCACAATATGTGACGATACCTAGCATAATCAGACAATCACCAATAGCCCTATCGCACTCAATATTTACGGGGCATAGATTTGACATCAGAGTCAAGGTACGGAGCCACCAATGGCTGACACCATCGAAACATTTGTCGAAAAACTACAGACAGAAGGCGTGCAAGCCGGGCAGCAGCAGGCAGATAGGCTTATTTCCGACGCAGGCAGTGAAGCGGAAAAGCTCATCACCGATGCCAAGGCCCAGGGCGAGAAGATCATCGCCGACGCCAACCAGCAAGCTGAAGGGATTGTCGCACGTGGAAACACCGACCTCGGGCTGGCTGCTCGCGATGCGATGCTCAAGCTGCGCGATGCCCTTAGCGACACGCTGCGGAGCCTGCTTGAGCACAGTGCCAAAGCCCAACTGACCGATGTCGAATTCCTCGGCAAGACCCTGCATGAACTTATCCTCATGTACGCCAAAGACGAACAGTCCGCCAAGCAGGGCTTCCGGATCAACGTACCTGACGAAGTCCGCGAACAGCTTGCCGAATGGGCAATACAGGAAATCGGCCGCGAACGGATCGAGAACGTCAGCATGCCTATCGATCTCAAGGGTACGCTCAGTGCGGTTGGTTTCGAATACACCACCGCGGGCGGTACGGTTGAAATCACGCTTGAGTCGGTTGTGGATGTTATGTCGGAACTGGTCTCGCCAGCTCTCAAGGAAATTCTCGACGGCGCGAAGGGACAGGCATAGCCCCAATGTCCGGAGCGAATTACTATCTTGTTACATCCCTCGAATCGCCGGGGGAGCTGGGTAGCACCCCACCGATGACGCCAGCGCAACTGCTGGCGCGTATCAGCTCGTCTGAAACTGCTTGCGAGCTGGCAAGGGTGATTCTGCTCAGTGACGATCTGCTCCAGCGACAGGCGCTGCTTAGCGGTGAGACAAGCGAAACTGCTCCCGCTGTATTGTCGGCCGAGCAAATGACCGACGAAGACCCCCTGCCCGAATGGTTAACTCCATCTTCCACAAACCAGTCGCGGATCGTGGGAGATTCGCTCTGGGCTGCTTATTTCCAGCATGCACAAAATGTGTCTCGATCCCTTCGAAGCGGATTCCTTGCACAGTGGGTAGCCTTTGAAGTGGGCCTGCGCAACGCGGTTGTTGTCGCACGGGCAAAGAACCTTGAACTTGACGCCGGCGAGTACACGGTTGCCGAAGAACTCGGAGGCAACGAGACCTTCTCGCAGGCTGTTAACGAGTGGACGGCTGCACCGAACCCGCTGGCCGCCCAGCGAGTGCTCGATCAGGCACGCTGGAACTGGCTTTATAGCAATGATGCATGGTTTACCTTTAGTGACGATGAACTGGCGGCGTATGCTGCCAAACTACTTCTATTACAGAGATGGCATCGATTGACAGAGGCCCAGCAGGCCACGGAGGCTGAGTCAGCCCCCACTGCTACCTCGCAATCCATTTAGAGGACAATGCCGTGACAGGAAGAATTGTATCTGTCTACGGAAACATGGTGATCGCCGAGACTGACGGGCGAATCGTCCAGAACTCCGTGGGGTATTGCTGCCGAGATGACGGAGCAAAACTGCTCAGTGAAGTCATCCGCATACGTGGCCGACTCGCTGACCTCCAGGTCTTCGAAGAAACACGTGGGCTCAAGGTTGGCGATACCGTCGAATTCGAAGAGCAAATGCTATCGGTGAACCTCGGACCGGGATTGCTCGGCCAGGTTTACGATGGACTGCAAAACCCGCTCGTGCAGGTCGCAGAGCAAGCCGGCTTCTTCCTGAAGCCCGGAATGTATCTGCCTGGTCTGAAACAAGACGTGGAATGGGAATTCACCCCCACCGCGGCTGTGGGCGATACCGTGCAGGCCGGCGATATGATCGCAACAGTGCCCGAAGGCATCTTCACCCACAAGATCATGACGCCGTTTGGTCTTGCAGGGAAATGGAAGATAGATTCCATCGCGCCGGCAGGCTCATACACGGTCAGCAAGGAAATTGCCGTTATCAGCGATTCCGATGGTAAGACCCAGTCGGTAACGATGAGCCAACCCTGGCCCGTCAAGGTTCCGCTGAGCGTTGCCAAACGTCGCCTGCTGCCCGATGAACCCCTCGTGTCGCGAGTAAGAATCATCGACACCATGTTCCCGGT
>CBDUQP010000160.1:0-6930 GCA_965369385.1 uncultured Phycisphaerales bacterium | reverse complement strand
CTGTGCCCCATTGCATTGTGAGGAGCTCTGTCAATGACGCGACACCGGAAGCATAGGTTCATACAGCCGGGGCACCTGTAACTTCCGATCCACCTGCTGTTGTGTATGACGCTTACGCTTCATGAGAATTCCTTTCCCGCAAGAGTCTACTCGAAACTCTCATAACAACTGGATCCGATTCCTAGGAACATTCGAATTGATGACGGTTGCGATGCACTTCGTCCCCTCAAGTCACATCATAATACCACAATACTGGACACATTCAACACAAATGGCTGGAGTTCTGCAATAAATGTGCATAGCTCCTGATCTGGGCCTCCGTTTGGGGCCCATTTGTTGTGAGCGAACTTGCTCTGCATAGAACATAGTGTGTCTTCTCACGCGTTCACTAACAAGAGGTCACACAATAGCCCATAAAGACCAGCAAGAGTACGCTCACTGTGGCACGGATGGCGATACGGGCGGCTCGGGATATTCTACCGAACTTCGCCGGGCAAAGAACCCAAACAGTTCACCTAGCCGCAACTTGTTGCCTGTCTGATCGTCAAGGAATTCCAACGCAAAGATTATCGCGCGATACGCGTCATGCTCAGCGAATGGTCCGCCTGCGGGACGCCTTGGAACTCACCGGCGTTCCGCACCTCACCACGCTCTGCCAAGCAGCGAAGCGGCTGTTGACCAAGCCAATGACTGACCGTCTGTTCGCGGCTACGCTGGTTCTCTGTCGCGAGGCCAAGGTGCTCAAGAAGCAATTCACACTAGCCGCCATCGACTCCACCGGCTTGGAGACGCGACACGTCTCATCCTACTTCATCAAACGATGCAAAACCCACAAAGGGCAGCTGAAACACAGGTATCCGAAGCTCTCAGCCATCTGCGACACCGCCACCCATCTAATCCTCGGCAACGTGATTGACCGCGGCCCCAAGCCTGATTATGTCGAGGACGAACAGACGCTTTGCGAGGCGTAGAACCAGAAATGGCGCAAGGCGCTTCTTGCCGACTTCGGATACGAGAGCGAATGGTTCCATTTGCTCTGCCGCTACGACCTTGGCATTCGCAGTATCATCCCAACAACCAAACGCGGTCGGCCCTAGCAGCCCGTTGAAGAATACGTGTTTTCTCAGTTGAAGACTATGCTGCCGTCGTGAGACGGTGGCTGGTCGATCGCAGGATTATGTTCGCCAAGTCTTCGCGCAATGCGGCCACTTGCTTCATGAGGCTTCTTGTGGCGGCTAACACGCGGCAGAAGTCGCCAAATATGCCCAAAACTCGGCCCATTGCGTCCTGGAGTGCTCGCGGCTTGCCGATTCCGAACAACTTGCGCATGAGCAGGCTCAGGTTGAAGCCGGCTACGTGAATCAGCACGCGTTTCAAAATGTTCGGATGCCCTCGCAAGTGTGTTCGACGCATCGCGCCCGTTTCATAACAATGAGCGAACGGGCGTTCCAGCAACTCGCCTCGCTTGCGAAGCAATCGCTTGCCGCGCTCGCTACGGAACCCATTTTTCAACGGGCTGATAGTCGCTCTGCCTCCTTGTCGTGCCAGTTTCTTCGCCCGCGTTTCGGCTCGCTCACGTAGCTGCGAATCTCCGCATCGGACAGGCCCAGAACAACATCGTTACTGTGGTATCCCTTGTCGGCAACTACTTCTCTTATCGCATCGCTTGCAAGGTTTTCGCCGGCCGACGTTTCTCTAACTTCCTCCGGGTTCGCGACTGACTCGCACAGCGTCTCATCGATAGTTGTCGTGTCGCCCGAGTTTGCCGGCTGAAGCGTCACCGCGACGATCGCGCCGGTGTCGAGGTCGACGGAATGCTCGGCCTTGTGGGCCAGATGCGTGCGGGTATCCTTCATCTTCGTGATCTTCGCATCGGGATCGTTCGGATTGTGCCAGTCATCGTTCGAACCCTTCTTCTTACGCTTGCGATCGAGGCGGGCGAGGTCTTCGCGGGTCGGAGTCTCGATCCCGTTGGCCTGCGCGAGCTTGGTAAGGAAAGCTTCGTAGCTCTCGCCCGTGTCGCGGCGAACGATGCTGCGCATGGCGGCGTTGGCCTCCAGGGTAGTGGCGTCCACGCCGAGCGTCTTGCCCTTGAGCAACTTGCTGGCCGCCAGCATTTCCAGCACCCGGCAGAATACTTCCTGATGCGTCTCGATGTCGATCCGCTGGCGAATTATGGAAAGGCTGGAATGGTCCGGCGTGCGTTCAGTCGGCCCGTAGCCGAGGAATTCGCCCAGTGTTCGCGAGTCGGCACAACGCCACGCAATGCCGCGTTCGGAATCGATGCCCTCGAAGTAGCCAATGAGTAACATGCGGAAGTAGACGCCGGGCGGGATGCTCCGGCGGCCCTTGTTTGCCGCGTAGAAGTTGCGGCACTTGTCTTCGGCAAATGCGTCGAAACCCTGGTCCTTCAGTAGCTGATTCAGCTTGCGATAAAAAGGATGCCCCGGCCCAGCCGGCATCTCCGTAGCCGCGATCCACATCTCCGCCTGCCGCTCATTGTCACGTTTACCCATCGACATAATTCGTCCTCCATGACGTTATCGCACCATTCTACAATCACCCAACTCCAGCAACAATCTTATGCTCATCACTTGTGGAGATTTTCAACGGGCTGCTAGTATTGCTTTCGCTCCCCTTGCAGCCATGACTTCCTCTCGCAGTGCAGCCAAGTTGGATCAGTTGGGCAGCAGGGAGTGCCGATGTCGGAGAACGGCTACGGTCAAGAGGCTTACGAAACGGCATGTCGTTTGTCTGTAAACTAATTAGTAATCATGCTCTGTACGGCATTTGTGATTACGCAAGCCCGAAGCGTCGGGGCCGTCACAGAGCACATGGCTACCGGCGATAGACGTATTCGGACCCAAGAGGGCCGTACCGGCAGATTGTCTTGAGAAAGGGCACACATATGAAGCTGTCATGTTCAAGCCTCGTGATCATGTTGTTGCTGTTGTTCTCGGTTCAGGAAGCAGATGCGCGTAGTCGCGCCGATGCTAATAAGGGGTGGGCTGCATTGGACCATGCTGGGCTTGTGGCAGAGGCGAAGCGTCTGCGGGACCCTGAGGCCCGAGCAAAATGGGATCCACGCAAGTGGGATCGCAAGATGTTCGCCAGGTTCGTGGGAAAGCGATATGCCGGCGTTTCTTCTCACAGCATCTCTGATATTGCCAAGGTGGCAGAACTCGCTGCCGTGATTGGTGAAGATGTGCCAAGCGAAGTTCGCAAGAAGATATCGCAGGCTATCGAGAGCCAGATACTATCTAAGAACGGCAAGATCGTACCGGGCGTGAAGGTTGGCAAGCTGAAAGTGTACAAGGCGTTGTGGAACTTGGGAAGACGAGATAAGGCTGCTTCTCTGGTAGAGTCGTGGGGCAGCACACAGGAGTACAAGGCTGTCAGAGGCGAGGAACTGGGGCAGTGGTGTTTGCTGGCAAGCCTAGTTGGTGAACGGGGATATCAAGTTCAACTGCGACTCTCGGACACAGTTGCGAGCTCGTGTTTGGCCTCCAAAGATAGCGTGCGGGCGATCAGGCCGGCTGTGTGGCGGGATATCGTGGAAGGTCTCAATGGTAGCCTGACCTTGGCTCAGCGTGACCAATGGTGTATTGTGCTATCGCAGGCATTTCTCGACGAGAAGCTGACAGGTCAGCAGATCAATGATTTGCTGGAGGCAATGGGGCAGCTTTCCAATGATATTGCATTGAAATTCGCAGAGCAGCGAGTAGTCAAACGGCAGGACTGGCGGACGTGGAGCCCAGAGGAGTTGACGCGGCTGAGCTCGTGGGTTGGTCACTATGGTGCTGCCGGGCTGAGAAGGTACGCAACATGGTCCTATCGTTTCCGTCAGGAGATCGCGAGGCATATTCTCTTGACGTACTTGAAGGATGATGACTCAGCCAGACGAATCTCAACATATGGCTGGGCCCGACTTACGTGGTCCATGTATAAGGTGATTGCTGTGCCTGGGGAGCGACAGCTCTGGTCGGAGAGGCTGGAGTCGGCTTTCAGAAATCAGCCAATGGATGGAGGGGAGCTGATGGCCCTGGCGTACCCAGCCATGGATTGGTTCAATGATTTCAGGGCAAACAAATTCGTGGCACGTTGGGTGGAAGAAAACAACACTTGGAAATCCTGGCATCCGGAGGAATTGGCCGAGCTGGCCGAATGGTCGATTGACAAATCCCGCAATGAAACGCTTTCAGTGAGAGGCGTTCGCGAGAAGATTGTTGCCCACGTCCTGACGACCTATGTCCACAATCTTGACGCGGCGAAAGTCACGAGCGGATACGCGTGGGCCAAGTTGACGAAGTCGCTTTTCAAGCATACCTCTGTGGCGAATCGCAAGAAGTGGATCGTCGCTCTCAAAGCCGCCTTTGAAGCCAGAGGTGTCGATGCCAGGGAGTTCTGTGAGTTCGCCGAGACCCTTTCGGCCGTGATGCTGGACGAAGCTCCGGAGTATGTCGGGCAATGGATGGACAGGAACTCTGTCTGCCAGCTATGGGATGTTGAGGAGCTTGCTGTACTGGCCGACTGGACTCGAAGGAATAGACCGCTTACCGGCGTAGTCAAAGCCAGAATCACTGCTCATGTTGTGGGTAGACTTCTTGTGTCCAAAGAGACGGTCCTGTCTCTTCGCAATGAAGCCTGGTTAAGAATAGCCAAAGCAGTGGCCGGGAACCTGGTTCCATACGCGAAGAAGAAGTGGCCTGGCAAGTTCAGACTGCTTGCTGCTGGTTGGAGTTCCCTCATTCGAGATGCCCTTCAAAACAGTCCGAAGCATGGTGACGAGTTCTGCTCCGTACTGGACATCTTGAGACTCGTTTCCGGGCAGGATGCAGGTGTGTTCGCGGCAGAGTGGATGAAGAATCATGAGGAATGGAAGTCATGGTCCCCAGGCATGCTTGTAAGGTTGGCTAATGCCTGCAAAGGGTCCGCGGTCAGTTCCGTTGACGGAGTTTCTGCTCGTGTGCTTCTCCGGGACCATCTGGCGTCTGAGTATTTGCAGAAGAAGGCCAATACGGGGAAGCTTGGGAGTTGGGGCATTGCGACGACGATGTTGAGAGACCTGTCGGAGAAAGATCGTGAAATCTGGCGGACGTCTTTGGTGTCCTTCCATGAAAGAGAGAATCTCCGTCGTTGGCATGTGATCAACACGTCGAGGACAATCAAGTCGCTGACAGATGACGAGGAAGCGGCCATGAAGTTCGTCCTCTCTTGGATGGAGAAGAATGAGAAGAGATGGCGATCATGGCATCCAATGGATATCAGGGACTTGCTGCAATATGCAAGAGGGCCGGACGGGTGGTATCGCAAGAAGGAGCTTCCGGCAGCCAGATCCATCAGGAAGCTCATCATTGGCCACATAGAAGAGAGGTTCCTGAAGGATGCGAAGAGCACACGGGAAGTATCTTCCCGAATATGGGGTATGTTCACGGCGTATTCTGTGAACCTTCTCTCGCCAGCCGAACGTTCGCACTGGTTCAAAAAGATCACCACAGCATTTGCAAATGAAGAAATGATGGGCAAGGAATTGTTGTGGCTTGTGCAGGCAGTGGACCACGTGGCTGCGCGACGAGATCAAGCTGTTGCATTTACCTCCAACTGGATGGATGCGAACAAGGCATGGCAGGCTTGGGATCCTAAGTACTACACCAAGTTCGCTCAATGGTCCTCGCACGCTGCGAGGGTCAAGCTCCCATTGGCTAAGGATATCCGCATGAAGTTCCTGGCGGTTGTGAACCAGAGATTCCTGTCTGAAGGAGGCTCTGCCTTGTGGGTAGATTGCAAGGAATGGGACGCATTGAGCAAGAGTCTCCTCAATGACATGTCGCCTGAGGTAAGACGCAAGTGGAATACATCAATTCGTGACGCCTATATCAAGTCCGGCTTGCGAGGTAGAAACTCGCTGTGGATAGCCGGCGTCCTGCATCGCCTTGAGAAGGGTAGCCATTTCGCGTTTCTTAAAGATTGGGCGAAGCGGCAAGAATGGAAGGACTGGACGCCTGCCGAACTCACGCAAATGGCCGGGTGGGCGGCTCATCCGAGCCTTAGCAGTGTGCCCGTATGTAAGACGTTACGTCAGAAAATCGCCCGCCACATTGCCTCGGAGTATCTGATTGGCACCGGGGATGGAACAATACTAAGTTGGTGGAAATGGATGGGCTTCGCAAGAGCTCTCCACAACGAGTTCAATGCAAAGGATCGACTCAGACTCGCGGGGCGACTCTGGCAGCAGTATGGTAAGGGGGCCGCTGAAATTGGCCCCATGAGCGATAAGCATTTTCCCAGATTCAAGAAACGCCTTGGTATATTGGGGGCCGCAAGTCTGGGCGATCTGCTTGAGAAGGATAGAAATCACTATCGGACGTACAAGAGGATCATGGGGTATGCTCGTCCGGTCAGCAGTATCATTGAGGATGCACGCTGGGCCACGTCTCTGTGGCGTCTGATGGGCATTCGCCCCGAGTTGCAGCGAGGTATGTGGAATAGATGGCTGGCGGAATTGCCTTCTGACAGTGTGTACACAAAGCAGCAGATGGCTGGGCATCTTGACGCGATCACTGCTGTCCTGGCCGACGATGGCAAACGTACTGTCTCTCCTTCACAAGTACTCGCTGACTTGTACCGAATCGAGACCGACTACGACAAAGCTTCCGACATCAGGGGCAGGTTCCTGTTACAACGCCGCCGCGAGCTGATGGCGTCAGCTTCATCGGAATGTGCTCGGCTGTACGCTGAAGCCGTGCGGTTGTCTGATGCCAGAGATCTATCATTAGCCATTGACGTCTATGGGAAGCTCATTGCCAAGGCTGCAATCGAAGACAAGAAGGAGCTTCTGGCCTTCGCGGCGACGGAACGGGTTGAATTGACACTGAGGCTGAAAAAGACGTCAGAGAACCTGAAGGCAGCTTCGACGCATCTGGCAGCATT
>CBDUQP010000159.1:0-6936 GCA_965369385.1 uncultured Phycisphaerales bacterium | reverse complement strand
CCTGCTCTGTGTACGAGAATTCTTTCTTGCCAGAAAGAATTCTCGTACACGTTGGGCGGGGGTTCTTTTGTCTTGCGTTTCCAAGCTCTTGGCAATACGATGTCTGCGTCGCAGGAACGGATTGCGGAACCATGCGAAAGAAACTCACTGAAGAACAAGTCGAGGCGGCTGTCACCAAGCTGTACAAGGACGTTTGCAAGAGTATCCCTGAAGGTGACAGCATTGCCGTTATCGGTATCCGCACACGCGGGCAGACTCTGGCTGAGCGTCTGGTGAAACGTTTGTCGCAAGACTATCCCAAGCTTAGCGTGCAGTCCGGCATTTTGGATATCACATTGTACCGCGATGATCTGTCGCGCAGGCGTGGCGTTCCGTTGGTGCGGGCTACGGAGATAGACTTCGATCTCGAAGATATGTGGGTGTTGCTTGTGGATGATGTTCTCGAAACGGGAAGGTCTATTCGGGCTGCACTTGATGCACTGCATGATTTCGGCAGGATTAAAACTGTCAAGCTTGCGGTGCTTATAGATCGTGGCGGGCATGAATTGCCGATCGCCGCGGATTTCGTCGGCCGGAAGTTAAAGGCCGGGGCCAAACAGCGAGTCCAGGTAAGGTTTAAGGAAAACGATGGCGAAGAAGGCGTCTTCATCATCAGCAAGTCAAGCAACGAAGACTGATTCGGGCGAGTTCGTATGGACTCGCAAGGATCTGCTCGGGCTTGACGAACTGTCGGCCGAGGAGATCGTTCACATTCTCGACACTGCTGAAGGTTTCAAGGAAGTGTCGACGCGATCGATCAAGAAGGTTCCCGCGCTGCGTGGCAAGGTAGTGGCGTTGGTGTTCTACGAGAACTCCACCCGCACGCGGATGAGCTTTGAGCTGGCGGCGGAGCGTTTAAGCGCAGATACGCTCCAGTTCACGTCGAGTGGTTCTTCGGTATCCAAGGGCGAGACAACGCTCGATACTGCCAAGAATATCGAGGCAATGGGCGTTGACATTTTCGTGGTTCGCCACAGCCAGAGCGGCGCTCCGCACATGTTGGCCGGCAAGCTCAAGGGATCGGTTATAAACGCCGGCGATGGTCAGCACGAACACCCCACACAGGCGCTGCTGGACATTTTTACAATTCGCCAGCGATTGGGGAGTCTTGAAGGGCTGAAGGTCGCGATAGTTGGCGATATCGCCCATTCACGCGTCGCACGCAGCAATATTCTCGGCCTGAAGAAGCTCGGCGCGGAGGTGTATGTGGTTGGGCCTCCCACGCTTGTGCCAAACGCTATAACTGCGATGGGTTGCAAAATCAGCCACAGCCTCGATGACATCATCGGTGAGCTGGACGTGATCAACATGCTTCGGATTCAGTTCGAGCGGTTCAGCAGCTGCCTGTTCCCGTCAGTACGGGAGTATAGCCGCCTTTATGGTATGGATGCCGAACGCCTGAAGAAGTGTCGCAAGGATGTGGTGGTAATGCATCCCGGGCCAATCAATCGTGGTGTGGAAATCACCAGCGAAGTGGCCGACGGTCCGAACAGTTGCATTCTTCAGCAGGTAACCAACGGACTGGCAATACGGATGGCTGTGCTTCATCTGGTGAGTCATGCACAGCGATAGCTCTGCGGGCAGGATGTGTTGCAGTACGCCCGTCGAAAAAACATGGGGCTGGTTTGCTACAGAATGCCCTTCCAAAAAACACGGGATCTGAGATGTACGATATACTCATAAAAAATGGACGGGTGATCGATCCGGCGGGAGGCGTTGACAAGATAGCCGATGTCGCCGTCGCCGATGGTTTCGTCAAGAAGATTGGCGAGGTCACTTCCGAGGCGTCAGTAGTTATCGATGCCAAGGGTAAGATCGTATGCCCCGGGCTGATAGATATTCACGTACACTGTCGTGAGCCCGGCCACGAGGAAGAAGAGACCATCGCCAGTGCAGCCGGCGCCGCAGTCGCGGGCGGTTTCAGCACCATATGTGCCATGCCGAACACCCATCCTCCGCAGGATAATGAAACGGCTATCCTGTATGTGCTTCAGCGAATGGCCAATGCCGGAAAGGCTCGCGTGTTGCCGGTGGGCTGCGTGACCAAAGGAAGCCAGGGCGAAGAACTTGCCGAGATGGGCATGATGCTCGATGCCGGGGCGGTGGCGTTTTCCGACGATGGCGTGGGTGTGGCGAACTCAGCCGTTATGCAGCGAGCCCTGCAATATGCCCGGATGTTGAATGTTGCTCTCATGCAACACTGCCAGGATCCGGATCTGTTCGGCGGGGTAATGAATTCCGGACCGGTGGCGGTGAGACTGGGGCTCAGCGGTATTGCCGCTTCGGGTGAGCTTATCATGCTCCAGCGTGACCTTGAACTGGTTCGCAGGACTGGCGCCCGTTATCACGTGCAGCACGTATCATCGGCAGACAGCGTTGAGCTGATCCGCCAGGCGAAGGCCGAGGGCCTGAATGTGACGGCTGAGGCTACGGGCCATCATCTATTACTGACGGATGCTGCCTGCATGAGTTACGATCCAAACTACAAGATGAATCCTCCGTTGCGAAGCATCGCAGACGTGGTGGCGCTTCGCCAGGGCGTAGCCGACGGCACGATCGATTGTCTCGCGTCGGATCATGCCCCGCATTCGAAGGAAGAAAAAGAACAGGAGTTCGCACTAGCTCCGTTCGGGATTGTTTCGCTGGATGTCGCTTTGGGCTTGTATGCCAAGGCCCTTATAGATACGGGAATTATGGACTGGCCTGCACTCCTCGCCTGCATGACGGCGAACCCAGCCAAGGTTATCAATAGTCCCCTTGGCGTGCTTCAACAGGGTGGTCCTGCGGATATTGCCATAATTGACCCTAAAAAGCGTTGGACTGTCCGGACGGAGAAGTTCATATCCAAAGGTAGAAATTGTCCTTACGACGGCTGGAAGCTGGTTGGGCGGGCGACATGCACAATCGTTGGTGGGCGGGTCAAATACGAGCTTTAGGACTTTCCGCAGCATTGGTGGCGGGGATGTGGCTTGCGGTTTAGAGGTGTCTTGGGTAGAATGTTTGTACTTACCTACTGGCGAAAACAGTAGAAATTGCATTTCGGTCAAGTTTCATGTCCGCGTTCTTGGGGAGATTATTTGATGGCAGATGAAGGTCTTGAAAGACGAAGCTCAGTTCGGGTTGACGCACGTTGTCCGGCCACGGTCTTTGGGCACACAGGCGATGTCCTGGCAAAGACGAGAGCTCACAATATATCTGATGGCGGTATGCTTATCGAAATACCGGCGAATTCGGTGCCTCCAGTGGATTCCATGGTGAATCTGGCGGTTTCCGTGTCTCACACTGATCCGCGAGGTGTCAGCAGCGAGAGCTTCACCGCTAATGCGAGAGTGGTCCGTCACCATCCATCTGCCGATGATGAGAATATCGCATTTGTGGGGCTGGCATTTGAAAGGTGCTTGAGCTTGGGTTTGGCGTAGGGGAGAAGCATTGTTCTTTTTCTGAGGGGTTCTGATGAGCGGTTGCGGTGGTATTTATCGCAGCCGGTATCTTTCGTTTGCCCATATTTCCCAAGTCTTCTTGCGGTATTCGTTTATCCACGCCTGGTCGGGCGATGTATATGTGGAATAGAATATGCTCAGCCGGCGTGAGTGGTCTTGACCCAAGACGCTTGCAAGAGCATAATCGCGTGGTAATGAGCATACCCAAAGTAGATACCGAATTTGCCCGAAACGTCCTCAGGATGGAAGCCGCGAGGATCCTCGATATTGCCGACCGGCTTGGTGACGCCTTCATCGATGCCGCGAGGTGCGTCTATGCCTGCAAAGGGCAGGTTGTGATGACCGGTCTGGGAAAGGCCGGCATTATCGCCACGAAGCTGTCTGCAACGCTGGCGTCAACAGGCACCCGCAGCATTTTCCTGCATCCCGTCGAAGCACTTCACGGCGATTTGGGACGAGTGACCGAGGATGATGTGGTTATAGCATTCTCGAATAGCGGTACCACCGAGGAAATACTTCGCCTGCTGGATCACACCAAGGCCCGCCGCGCCGCGATGATTGCAGTCACCGGCGCAAAGGATTCCCCGCTGGCCAGCCATGCCGATGTGGTATTGGATTATGGCCCGGTCGAAGAAGCCTGTCCTCACGGGCTGGCGCCGACTGTTTCCACTACGTGCATGCTCGCGATGGGCGATGCACTTGCACTTACCGTAATGCAGATGAGGCAGTTCGGCCCGGAAGATTTCGCGATATTCCACCCCGCAGGCGCGCTTGGCAGGAAACTGCTTAAGGTCTCTGAGGTAATGACATTCCGTCCCGGCGAGCATTTGAACCTGGTATCGGACGGGCTGACACTTGGCGATGCATTGGCTCAATCCGAGGCCACCGACCGCCGCAGCGGCGCGATGTTGCTGGTGAATGAAGATAGCAAACTCAGCGGAATTCTGACAGATGCGGACCTTCGCCGCGTGGTGATGGGCAATCAAGGCCAGGATTACATGGCGATGCCGGTTGCCGACTTCATGACACACGGGCCCAAGCACGTCCATGAAGACGATCTGGCCAGCGAGGCACTGGCAATACTCAACAAGTTCCGCATCGATGAGCTGCCGGTGGTAAACGCCAAGGGCAACGTTGTTGGCATCATAGACGTGCAGGACCTCCTCGGTGTGAAATCAGTCTCCGACGAGGAGTAAGACGCTACGCTGCGGGCCCGAGTTAATTCACCGCTTCGAATACTGCCATGCATTTGGCCAGGACGGTCTTCATGTCGACCAGCGGGATCTGGCAGGCGGCATCCGATTTGGCGTTGTCGGGGTCTGGGTGCGTTTCGATGAATAGGCCGTCAGCGCCGGCCGCCAGCGCAGCCTTCGCCAGAACAGGCGCAAACTCGCGTTGTCCACCCGATATGCCGCCAAGTCCGCTGGGTTCCTGGATAGAGTGCGTGGCGTCGAATATCACCGGTGCGAATTCCTTCATCTGCATGAACCCGCGCATATCGGTAATCAGCCTGTTATAGCCGAAGCTCGTTCCGCGGTCGGTCAGCAGCACGTTATCGTTGCCAGCGTCGCGAACCTTCTGCGCGACGTTGCCCATGTCCCAGGGGGCCATGAATTGTCCCTTCTTGATGTTCACGGTCTTGCCTGTGCGGGCGGCGGCCTCCACGAGATCTGTCTGGCGACAGAGGAACGCGGGGATCTGGAGGCAGTCGAGGACCTCGGCCGCCGGGGCTGCCTGGTCAGCATCGTGGATGTCCGACAGAACGGGCAGGTCGAACTCGTCAGCGATTTGCGCCAGCCACTGGAGTCCAGTCTCCATTCCCGGACCGCGATAGCTGCTTCCGCTGGTGCGGTTGGCCTTGTCGAAGCTGGCCTTGAAGATGTAGCCAATGCCCAGTTCTGCGCACACGGTTTTCATGTGTTCGGCGACGTTTCGGCAGAGGTCGAGGCTCTCGGCCATGCAGGGACCGGCGATCAACGACAATCGTCCGCCGCCAAATTTAACGCTGCCGATACTACAAGGTGCACATTGGGGCATTTCTGGTTTTACCTTTCGGGTATGGTGCTTGCAGTTATTATCAATCAGAATCAAGGGATATGGATATCATTGTGGCAGTGTGGATGTCAAGTGTGTTGGCAATATTGGCTCTGTTGCGCAATGTTTGCCGGCGAGCCACGGCCCGCGCACTGTCATATATCTACATACTGACCATTGATGGGCGAAAGGGTGCGGCTAATTTGGCGATAAATATTATCGCTGGCTGAATTACGCAACAAACTACCAAAAACGTTGCGTTTGTTGCGTATTTTGGGCAACGCTTCAGCTTGCACGTTTGCGTTGCAATCTTTTGCAAAAGCAACACTAACGCCTCCGCAAAGACGCAAAATGATGGAAATTTGGTTTACGCAACACCTCTGAAAGCAAAAATCCCAAAGTATTTGCAGAATCCGAGCCGCCTGCGGCTTGCGTCTTCGCCTACGGCTTTGTCGTCACAAGTCGTTTCTTATACATGTTTCCGTTAGCATTCCGGTCAGGCGGCCGGGCTTTTCTGGAAATCTGCGTGTGGAGCGGAACTCTAATTTGCCTGAGCGATGGCCTGGGCGAACTGCATGACTTTGTCGGCGAGGCTGTCGGCGGCTGCGGGTTTGAGTTCCTTGTCGCGTATGGTGAGCTTTGCGATGGGGTCCTGTTTTGCGGCTGCGGACATGGCGTTGCATGTGCCGATGTCGCCGGCGTTTCCCATGAGGCACATCATGGCGATTTTGCTGAATTTATGGGCATTGAGGTGGATATAGGTTCGAAGGGCGGGTGTCATTGTGCCTGCCCAGACGGGCGTAGCGAGCACGACGAGGTCGAAGTCTGCGGCATCGGTGCTAGTAGGGGAAATATTGCTCTTACGCTTGAGGAGTGCGTCCTTGACGCCGAGAATCCATCCGACAATGCCGCTACGGCTGGTGGAATCGGTGAGTTCTTCGATTTGTGGCAGGTGCCCGGCGGCGATGAGCTGTTCGGCGAGAAGTTGGCATGCTCGTTGTGTGTGTCCGGTGCGAGAGTAGAACGCGATTAGTACTTTCATGTGGCAACCTTTCTCAATTTCAGGGCTTCAGGGAATTGTAGCAGGCACGCGGCGGCCGGGCAGTTGAAAAGTGGGGCGGATTGTGGTAAAAACTTCACACAAGCGCTTGACATCTTCGGCAGATACGCTAGATTATACGGCCCGTGGCAATCGGTCGGAAAAGCTGACGATACGGGTGGCGGGCGATACGGGCGGCTGACGAGATCGGCTGCAGGCGTGACGATACCGCCGGTTGAAGTACAACTAAATACATTTAAATACATTCCTCGATAGCTCAATTGGTAGAGCGAGTCCCGATGTACATCGGGATTAACCGCTGGTTGAAAGCTTCGAGCACTGAAAACTAAATACATTCCTCGATAGCTCAATTGGTAGAGCGAG
>CBDUQP010000158.1:0-6975 GCA_965369385.1 uncultured Phycisphaerales bacterium | reverse complement strand
GAACTGTTACCCATGTGCCCGGTACAAACTGTTACCCATGTACACGGTTGCACAATCTGGCGAGGCCTTCGGCCTCTGAGAAGCATTCGAAGAAGCCAGCGCAATTGCAATCCCCATGCCGGACAGGATTGGTTCTGTCCCCTCATTCTTGATTACTCATCTCGGTCGCAGTGCGATATCTCCTCTTGTCGGTAGCCTGGCGTCTGCATGTTTCGCTCACAGTCATTCAATTCTCCCGCTGTTGAGTTGTGCAGGTTACAACATCATTTCATGAAGGCCTTAGATTGCAAGTTGCCATCTGTGGTGCTATTCTGTTGACATAATGTGCTAAACGAACATAATAGAACATTATGTCGAGGACATCAGCACAAGCTCAGATTCGTCAGCAGGAGATAGTGGAGCTGCTAAACTCCAATGGCAGCGTTAGTTCCGCTGATCTTGTCGAGCGGTTCGCCGTCAGCGCTATGACCATTCGCAGGGATCTTGAGCAGCTCGAAGAAGCTGGTCTGGCGATTCGGAGCTATGGGGGGGCAGTCGCGGCCCAGCGTATCACCCTCGAATTCGCATTCGAGCAGAGGCATCGCACGAATCTTGCCGCCAAGGCTCGCATCGGGCAGGCGGCGGCTGAGCTTGTGCTGCCGGGAAACAACGTATTCCTCGATACGGGCACTACCACGCTTGAAGTCGCCCGGGCTCTCGCAAAACGCCGAATCCCATGCCATGTGATGACCAGCAGTCTTGTAGTGGCCAGCGAACTGTGGGGCAGTGACGTTGTGGAGCTGTCGTTGCTCGGCGGAAAGGTTCGCAAGGGCAGTCCGGATCTGGCCGGTTCCGCCACCGAGTGGATGCTGGAGCGGATGCTGGCTGACGTGGCATTTCTGGGCAGTGAAGAGATAGACGCCGGCCGCGGCAGTTTCGCCGGCGACGTGGAGACCGCCCGCATCGCAGAGCAGATGGCACGCAATTCCAGGTGTGTAGTGGTGGTGGCTGACAGTTCAAAGTTCACAGGTACCGGTGCGGTTCGTTATGCCGACACGGATTCGATAGATCGCTTAATAACCGACGCAGATGCAGATTCCTCGCAAGTAGAGGCTTTCGAAAAGGCCGATGTTGCGGTGCAGTGCGTCTAACAGGACTACAACCAGGGAGTATATTATGATGGATGGACGGGAAATTCGCGTAAAGAGGCTGACCGACAACAATCGTGCAGTAATCATAGCCATAGATCACGGTCTGTTCGACGGGCCCATCCCGGCGATGGAGATTCTTCCGGAAACGGCAGAGAAGATCAGCCCGGTGGTTGATGGTGTGCTGCTTGCCCCGGGCATGCTTCGTCACTGTGGGCACATTTTTGCAGGCAATAAACGCCCGCTGGCAGTGGTTAGGTTGAACTGGAATACTGTATACTGTTTCCACTGGAACTATCGTAAGGCGAAAAGCGTGTATGCATATTCGCCCGAAGATGCGCTGGTAGAGGGCATGGACGTTGCCCTGGTTTCGCTGACGCTGCAGACTGGCGACGAGGAACGCGACGCGGCCAATGTTGAGTTGTTCACGAAACTCACCAAGTCCTGCCACAAGCTTGGCATACCGGTAGTGGGCGAGTATTTCCCCACGGGGCATGAAGATATGACGCCCGAGCAGATGCACGAAGACGTGCTGACCGGCAGCAGAATCGTAGCGGAGCTTGGCGCAGACATGATAAAGACGTTCAATACACATAACTTCAAGGCCGTGACTGATTCATGCCCGGTGCCCGTACTTGGCCTGGGTGCCGAAAAGCTGCCCACACAGCGTGCGGCGTTGGAGCTGGCTGCTGCTGAAGTGGCGTCGGGTGCGGGCGGTGTGGTGTTCGGCAGGAATGCGATCCAGGTTGCAAACCCGGCCGCGTTCCAAGGCGCATTGTGCGATGTAGTGAAGTACGAAAAGAGCGTCGACGAGGCAATGAAGGCCAACGGCGTTACTGACTGATTATAACCGGCGATGCGATCCGGCGCATACTCTGGTCGGATCGTGCCCGGCGTGTTTCCGGGATAGAGCATTGGATGAGTAAGGATTTTCAAGGAAACAGTGATGAGCGAAAATGCGAGTAAACCGCGCGTGGGCATTCTCGGCCTGACGTTGGAACTGTACGAAGAGCTGTGCCCCCAATTGCGTGGCGGCAGGGAGCAATGGATACGGAACGATATCATCCCTGCGCTCGAACGCATTTGCGATGTCACGTTTGACGGCGCGGTGTTCACGAGGGAAGGTGTCGAGAAGGCTGTCGGCAAGTTTGAGGCGGCCGGGCTAGATGCGATTATCGTGATAATGCTCTCTTACTCGCCCAGCCAGATCGCCGCCAGCGCCCTGGCTCGCACATCGGTGCCGATCCTCGTTTGGAATACGCAGGAATTGTTTGCGGTGGACGATTCGTTCGGCAATGACGAGATGCTGCATAACCATGGTGTGCACGGGACTCAGGATCTCTGCAACGTGCTGTTGCGGTGCGGCGGAGAATTTGAGCTTGTCACTTCGCATTTGAGCGATGATGACGCACTGGATGAGATTGAGGATTTCCTTACCGCAGCGGCCGCCGTTACGCAACTGCGTTCGCTTCGGACCGGCTTGCTCGGATATGCTTTCCCTGGAATGGGTGATCTGGCGATAGATACGACTCATCTGATCGGGTCACTGGGCTGCTCTTGCGAGCCGCTGTCGATGGATGAATATCTGAAGCTGTCAGCCGATGTGGACTCCGCGGCTGCGGCGTGCCTGGCGGCTGAGTATCGCAGCGAGTATGAACTTGCCGGCGATCTGACGGATGAGGATTTGGACCATACCGCGAGAGCTGAGCTTGCCCTGCGCGGCATGCTCGAAGAACGCAATATCAACGCGTTCAGTTATCAGTTCATGGCGTTTGGTGACGATTCCCGCAGTGTTACCCTGCCATTCGTCGCAGCCAGCAGGTTGATGGCCGATGGCGTAGGCTTTGCTGGAGAGGGCGACGTTGTTGGTGCGATCGGAACGTGGTTGCTCAATCGTCTGATGTCGCCTGCGACCTTCAGCGAGATATTCACGATAGATTTCGCGGGTAACGGCGTGTTCATGAGCCATATGGGCGAGATGAACGTGGCGATGGCCCGCAAGGCCCGCATGATCGCTCGCGAGAACAAAATCACCGCCACTACTGGCAGGCAGCTGGCGATAGTGCAGGATATCGCGCCCGGCGACGGAACGCTTTTCGCCCTTACGCAGGATGCGATGCAGGGTTGGACACTGCTCGCAAGCCGCGTTGTGATCTCTGACGAGAACGTGCGAAGCGGTTTTGAGACTCCGCACTTCAAGCTCACTCCCGCCTCGGGCGATGTTCGCGATTTCCTGACTGCATACACGAAATCGGGCGGCCCGCATCACAATGCGGTGTGCCTGGGCGATGCGAGAAATAGAATAATGCACGCCGCGCGGCTGTTGGGCGCGGATTACTGCGAGGTATAGACGATGTATCTTGGTCTTGATCTTGGCACAACCAATGTGAAGGCGATTGTCGTTGACGATAGCGGTGCGATAGTCGGCGAGGGTTCTGCGCCTGCTGAGCGTTACTTCGTTGGCTCGGGCGGCGTTGAGCAGGATATCGAGCAGATATGGCGAGCTACCTGCAAGGCGATTTCGACAGCCACCGGTTGCGTTGACGCGTCCAATATTCGGTCCGTGGGTGTTTCTGCCCAGGGCGGTGCGATGCAGCTTCTGAACGCGGATGACCTGCCACTTGGACGGGTAATCAGTTGGCTGGACACACGCGGTGGCGACTATGACGCCCAGGTGACTGAGGACTTGGGCGCAAGTTTCCTTCAGGCACACATCGGTTTTGCAAGCACGGCCATGCCCGTTGGGAACATTCTTCGCTTGCGAGACGAATCTCCGGAAATGATGGAGTCGGTCTCGTCGGTGGCGTTTGTTGGTGACGTGATTGTGGGGCGCCTTTGCGGCCGGCGGGCTCATGACAGGACATCGCTGTCGATCTGCATGCTGTATAACCCGTGGACTGACATGCCCGAAGAGGCAGTCCTGCGGCGGATCGGGATATCAGCGGGGCAGTTGCCGGATGTTATCGATGCGACCGAGGCGGCGGGCGAGATAACTCCCCAAGCCGCATCTCTCACCGGATTGCCGGAAGGAATTCCCGTTTCACCGGCAGTTCACGATCAGTATGCATCCAGCCTTGGGGCAGGAGCGGTTAACGTGGGCGATGTTGTGCTGGGTACCGGTACGGCGTGGGTGTTGCTTGCCAACGGAAGCGAACTGCAGATGCCGGTAGCGCAGCGCGCGTTGGTTTGCCGCCATCCGGTTAGCGGACTGTTCAGCCAGCTCTTGTCCATGTCCAATGGCGGATCGAATCTGGAATGGGCGCTGAAGATGACCGGTCTGGGCGATATGAGCGGCGATGAGATAGACGCGGTTTTGGCATCCGTGCCGGCCGGCGCCGAGGGGCTACGTTTTACGCCTCCCGTGCTTCCCGCAGGTGGCGGCGGCGATTTGCCGGGTAGCCTCGAAGGCATACTGCTGGCCAGCACGCGTGAGCATCTTGTGCGGGCAGTGCTGGATGGGCTCGTGTGCGAACTGGCGAGGTATTTGAAGATGTTCAGCGATGGCGGAATCGTGCCGACCAGGCTCGTCATGGCAGGGCGGGCTGCTGGTAGTAGTGTTACGCCGCAGGCTGTCGCAGATGTCATCGGATTGAGCGTAGTATGTTCGGGCAAGTCCGAAGGCAGCGCAGCCGGCGCCGCAGTTATCGCAAGGGCACTTGTGGATACGCAATCATCACTTGCCGAAATAGCTACGCAGTTCGCTTCGGTCGGCAGAACGCTCCAGCCGGGAGAAGATCGCGAAGTGTACCGCCTGCTTTTCGATGAATACATGATGCGTTTTGACGCCTAGGGAATACGAATCCCCAAAAAACGCCCGAAAGTCCTGAAAAACTCCGAGGAACCTCCGATGGAAGCCACGCCGCTCTATTTTGTATGGGAATATACCGATGTTGACCGCGATTTCTGGGCCGAGCACCTTGCCGACTGGCTGCCGGACAGGATTGTTGATTCGCACACGCATGTGAACGATTCTAAGTTCTGCCTCGAAGAAACCACCGAGGAGATGCGGAAGCAGTATTGGGTGAACGAGTTTGATTGCGCGATAAGCGCGGCCGACGCCGACCGCTGCCACAAGACGCTGTTCCCCGGAAAGGATATGACGTGTGTCGCGATGGGGCTGCCGACGCTGACGTTTGATATCGACGCGTCAAACGCGGACCTCAGGCAGCAGGCGGCGAAGTATGGTTGGCGTAGTCTCGTGGTCACGCGGCCGCAGTGGTCGGCGGAGCGGATCGCAGAGGAATTGGATCGCCCCGGTGTAATTGGCATGAAGGTTTACTATTCGCTGATAGACCACGATCCGACCACTCGCGATAAGCACATCGAGGCCAGCACGTTTGATTTCGTACCGCATCATCAGCTTGAGGTGCTGAACGCCAAGCGTGGCTGGCTGACGCTGCACGTCTCGCGGGCCGGGCGTTTGCCCGATCCGGACAATATCCGCGAGGTGAAGGAGATTCGCGAGAAGTATCCTGACATTACGCTCGTGATCGCCCATCTGGGCAGGTGCTATACGCTTTACCATGCCAAGCAGGCACTGGCGGAATTTGCCGACGATGACGGGCTGTACTTTGATAACTCGGCCGTGATGAACCCCGAAGTGCACCGCTACGCCATTGAGACGCTCGGAGCCCAGCGGATTTTGTACGGTACTGATAATCCGATTTTCTACATGCGTGGCCGTCGGCAGTGGGGCGAGAAGAGCTACGTCAATCGCACGAATCACCCGTTCCATTTCAATAAGGATCGCGAGCCTGCCGAAGTGGAAGCCGGATACACCCTTTACACATACGAGGCTATCAAGGCTATCAAGGACGCCTGCGAAGCGATTGGCGCACCGCGGGAAGATATTGATGCCATATTCCACGCCAACGCCGACCGCCTGCTGGCATCGCTGGGAACAGTTTAGATTATGGCTGCGTGGTGGATGGGTGGGCCTTCCATCAGCGTGCCGTACTATCGCTCAATGAAGGTTAAGTGCAATGGGGGAATGCAGCGTTTTGGCTGGAAGTTGCGAATTCGCAAGGAATATGTACACTTATGGTAGGTACTTTGAGAGCGGTATCCACTTGAGAGCAGGAAGCATTTATGGCATCGGCGTCCAAAGAGGTCCTCAACTGGGTTGTTGAGTATATCCGTGATAATGATCTGAACATGGGCGATCTGTTGCCCGGCGAGATTGAAATTGCCGAGAAACTGTCGGTCGGAAGATCATCAGTGCGCGAGGCCTTCGCGGCGCTCAAGGCGTTTGGGCTGGCCAGGAGTCAGCAGGGCGTGGGGCTGATCCTGACCAGTGATCGCCGGCGTCTTGAGATGATGTCGCTATTTACGCATGACGATTTCGACAATTCCGACTATCTCGCAGCCAGGCAATTGAGGGACTTTCTCGAACTCGGTGCCGCCAGGAGCATCATGGCCAATGCCTGCGAGAAGGATATTCACGAGCTTGAGAAGCTGGTAAACCAGGTGGAGTGTGGGGCGATGTCGCCGTTCGATTTTGAAGTTCACTTCCACGAATGCGTAGCCAGTATGAGCGGCAACAAGTTCATGGAGGCTTTGGGCATGGTTTACGGCCCACTGTTCAAGCGACATTTGGAGCAGATTCCTCAAAATGAGCGTGATGTCATGCCGAAGTTCATCCTGGACAGTCACCGCAGGGTGCCTGCCGCCATCAGGAATAAGGACATTGAAGATCTGATTGCCGCGTTTGAATGGCAACTGGACCATACGCAAAAAGACAGGATGCTGTAATCGCCATACCCGCGAAGATGCACCGGGGAATTGTTAAACGTACGATAATTAGGGACGGTGCCTTATTTAATTCGAACGGCGAGCGGATTCACATTTG
>CBDUQP010000157.1:0-7001 GCA_965369385.1 uncultured Phycisphaerales bacterium | reverse complement strand
CACCGGCCGAGGTGTTCCATCGCCGTTCTGTTGCGCTTCGAATGTGAATTCGCCCTGTAAGATGGGGTTCGTCTGCTACGGTAGCTGCTACGGTGGCTGCTACGGTGGCTGCTACGATAGTTGCTACGATAGTTGCTACGGTAGTTGTGGTGACTCCAGTTTGACTGGCTCTTGTGGGCACTCACACGCCTGGACCGCCGCGATGAGCTCCTTGAATTTACGGTTGCGCTGCGTGTGTGGCTTCGTCTCGACGAGCTTCGCGTCCAATTGCGACTTGACCGGTGACCTCGTCGGGCTGCCTGGGCAGTCTGGGGCAGCAATACCAACACGGCTGTCAGGGCAATTGCCCCCATTATCTTCGCTATTCTTGTCTTTGCCATGATTCACCGTCCTTCGCGTTTGGGAGCCTTTTAGAGGCCCTGATTTCACTATTCTTGTTGCGATGGGTAAGTGCATGCCAGTGGGCTAATGGTTACACCTGATGCTCGCGACTCGCAGTTTTGTCCTGACGGAAAAATAATTTGTCGAATATGTAACCCCGGTAACGCCGACCGCCACAATCACGATGGCCGGGCTAGCCGGTGGACGATTGGCTTTGTTGGCTGATCGTGGGTTATTTGCAATGGACATAGAGCTATATGTCGCGCATAGTAGTGCCATGGATCCCGAAGACTTACGTGATATTGACGCCACGCTAAGTGGCGATTCTGCGGCCTACGCATGCCTGATAGACAGGTACCAGAATGTGATAGCCAAACGCATGTGGCGTTTCACTCGGGATCGTGTGAGCCTTGACGAACTGGTTCACGAGGTTTTCGTCGAAGCCTATATGAGCCTCCGGGGCTTCAAGCGGGTCGCACCGTTTTTGCACTGGCTGAACCGCATCGCGACGCGAGTTGGGTATCGATTCTGGAAAAAGCAGAAGCGTGATGCCTTGCTGGCCGTGCCTCTGCAGGACTGGGATGGTGTGGTCGATCCAAATGCCGATGCCCTCGAAGCCGCAGAAGCTGCCGAAACCGTACACTGTCTACTCGCACAACTGCGACCGCGAGACAGGCTGGTTCTCACGCTTATGTATATTGAAGAGCTTTCGGTTGCGAATGTGGCTGAGCAGACCGGATGGTCCAAGACCATGGTGAAGGTCCAGGCCCACAGGGCTCGCAAGAAACTCAAGAAGCTTATTGCAGATACAGAAGATGATCTTTCAAAGTGATTGTCGATAGTGAGTTTATCATGAATACCAAAAAGACTGATGAACAACTCGGACTCGTTGGATTTGACGGATTTGACGGATTCGTTGGATTCAAAAGACTCCTGGCTGCTGCCAGGCAAGATTCACCGCCGCTGGTAGATGTTACCGCCGGCGTTATGGCTGATCTGGCAGGGCGCAAGCAGGCGGATGTGGTGGTTTGGTCATTCGCTGGCGTCTCCGCGGCTGCGGCCATGATCACGCTTGTTTTCGCTGTCAGAGCGGCGCAGCTTGGTGGCGAAACACTGGGCGATGTTCTCGAAGCAGTATTGGCGGTGGGACTATGAACACGGAAAATACCGAAAATGCCGGCGATGCGGAAGGCACTCAAGAATCTCGGCCGATCGCGATTTCTTCCTCCGTGCTCTGTTGCAGCCGACGATGGAAGACGGTTCTGCTGCTTTCGATGATCTTCCTCTGCGGCGCGGTCGTGGGCGGGGGGATCGTGATTTCACTCGGCCTGTCTGCCGGCGGCGGGAATAGACGACGACGCCCGCGAACTCCCCAAGCCGTCTGCGAGCGGTTCACCGAGCGAATTACACGCCAGCTCAAACTGGATCAAGCCAAGAGTGACGAACTCCGCATCGTCCTGCTACCGCACGCGACGAAGCTTTTTGAAGTGCGAAAGGAAATGTGGGCAAAGTTCCGGCCGCAGTTGGCGATAATGCGATCCGACATAGCCGCCATCCTTGACGACGCCCAGAAGCAGAACTGGAAGAAGATGTGCGAGCAGTTCGATAAGCGAAGGGCCGCCGCAGCCGGAGGCAAACCGAAATCCATTCCCACCACACCTGCCGACAAGCCCGCCGCAGCCCAGTAGAGCACACCTGAGCCCGCAATGGTGTTCTCCCTCCCCGGGACCATGCCACATCTGAAGCGCCCGCAGTCTCAAAGCCTCCCATATCTTTGCGTGCAGAAGGTTGACTTGAGCGACACAAGTCTGTAATTATAGTGAACTTCTGTCGGGCCGTGGCCGCCGGTTGGCCGATCCCTGCGGAGATATAAGCGCCCGTAGCTCAGCAGGATAGAGCGCTGGTTTCCTAAACCTGAGGTCGCGCGTTCGAGTCGCGCCGGGCGTAGTTTAGAAGTATTGATTCTGACTAGAGTTAGAGCGGTTGACAGTCTTCGAATTGTCGGCCGCTTTCTTTTTTGAAGCTCTGCTGGGGCTTTGTCTGGGGAAATTTGCCGGGGATTTGCCGGGGATTTGTGGGAAATGCGGGGCATTTCGGGGATAATCAATCCATCAAGTCATCCGTTGGTTGTTATCTGTCAAGGCTTTGCGTCTGCACCGCCGGCCGGGCCCCAACCAACACCATACGCCTGAAAAGGGAATCACATGCAAAAGGGAATGACATGATAGAACATCGCGATCCCAAGAAGAAGTGGCATTGGCACGCTAATCATCATCCATTGTCTTGATATGTAGATTCACCTCCATTGTGTCGCCCCGTCCTGCTTCGCTCTGCGAGCTTCGCAGGACAAGTCGGGGCTTGGATATTCTTGCACGCTGTGTCCGGAGGCTCATGCCTCCGTCTAAGATCTCGCCGGCCCTCCGAGCCGGAAGCCAAGCGTCGTCCAATATCAGTTGAACGAAAAGCACCTACTCATCGTCTCACGTCATCAGAAACTTCGACGTCTTCCAGAGGCCGAAGGCCTCGTAAGATCTTAGGCGGAGACGTAAGTCTCCGACCCAGTCAAGCCGATTCAAGCAGAGCCCTGAAAGGGCGGCACGTCGGGTGGTCCCGATGTGCATCGGGACGACACACTGCCGTATCGTGGGTCGCCACCTGTGCCGGCAGGCAGGTGGTGTCAGTCGCGATGCGTAATCGTGGCGTCCCCAGTCCCGATGCACATCAGGATTGCCATGTCGTCAGGCCGAATTGTTTCCTATTGCTCGAAACAACACATAGCGTTCTAGTGTCGGTAATATGGTAACGTTGCTGCGTTGGGCGGGCTGACTATCGCCGGGAAATGAGAGAACGAGTCGAATGGGCGAACATGGTATTCAACTGATCGAGCCTGCAGAGGAGTTTCGCCAGGAGTTCGGCGAGTTGATGGGGGAGTTTCGCGCTGTTGGTGAAATCGATCTGACCCCGGGGCTCTGCTGCAAGGATGAAGAGGGTTTTGACGCCTACATACGCCGCATGCGGGATTACGCACGGGGCGAGAATCTTCCTGATGGCTGGGTGCAGAACTCCGCTTACTGGCTTGTCAGCGGCGGGCGAATATGCGGCGTCTGCGATCTGCGGCACAGTCTGACTGAAGCACTTCGGGATTTTGGCGGCCACGCGGGCTACTCGGTTCGGCCGAGCGAGCGGAACAAGGGCTACGGGACGCTCATGGTGAAACTTGTCCTGCAGAAGGCGTCTAGGTTTGGCATAGACAGGGCACTCATCACGTGCAGCGACCAAAACATCGCATCGCAGCGCGTGATCCTCAAAAACGGCGGCGTGCTAGATTCCGAAAGCTACTCCGAGCACGGCAAGCGAATAACCCAACGATATTGGATTGATCTTGAACCGGGAGCCGGAACGCAATGACAGAGAGAATTGGACAGTCGCCTTCCGGGCCGAGCTTGTCGCGACGAAGCCGCAGGCGAAGACGGGAGGTCCGGCCTGTCCTCCATAGCTTGCAGAGTGGAGGAGGATGGGCAATTAGTTTTCGGCCGTTGCCTTCCGGGCCGAAGGTCCGGTGGGCAGTTAGCCGGGTGGTAAGCCGCAATCCCGATGTATATCGGGATGGTGGCGCAGCCCCCGGACAGAGTGCCCCACACAAAGCCCGCCGCGGAGGGGCGGGGGGTGAAGTTGACTGCGAATTAGTGCAGCCCGTTGGGACAAGTCACCGCGTTATCAAACGTCTGATAGCGGACCGGCTTCTCTTGCCACCCCTTCGGGGTTCTTGTTGGGGGAGTCTTTATCCGGGGGTTCCTTGCCTGCGAGCAGGCAGAACAGTCACCCCCGGCTACGCGCTTACCGGACCTTCGGCCCTAACTGCATAAGGTCCGCTGGCCGAGTAACGCATCGATATTGGATCGACCTTGAACCGGGAGCAGGGAAGGAATGATTATGAAGAATATGTGGGATGAGATATTCAGCGATGAAAGATTCTGCAGCGACCTGAACCCCAGGGAGTTTGTTAAAGACAACATTGCGAGCATATCGCCGGCTTCGGGGCCGATTCTGGACGTCGGATGTGGATGCGGCAGGCACCTTGTGTACCTGGCTGCCAGCGGCTATGACGTGTACGGTATCGACCTGTCAGAAGTCGCGATCGCCAAGGCGCACGAGAACCTTCGCAAGTTCGATCTCTCGGCAGTCCTGCAAAAAGGACCGATGTGGGAGATCCCGTTCGATGGAGTCCAGTTCACGGCTGCGCTTTCGATCAATGTATTGAACCACGGCATGCCCGATGAAGTCGCCGCATCAGTCTCAGCAATAGCGCAGCGACTTGTGCCAGGCGGGCTGTTCCTGCTGACACTGCTGACGACGAAGGACTACAGGGCCTCTGGGGAGCAAGTGGAGTTGCGGACATTTATTTGCGACAAAGGACCAGAGAAAGGCGTTTTGCACACCGTGTTCGACGAACGGTCGGCGGCCGCACTGCTGGAAGGTCCTTTCGCAATCGACTCTACAGAAGTGGCATCTGGAAAAGCTACTCTGCCCGGCGGCGAGCAGGTGAACCAAGAGTTCTTCCGTATAAGAGCGGTTAAGCAATAGAGAACGGAGCAGTGAGCATGGAAGAATTCATGAATGCCAACAAGGAACTGTGGAATGCGTGGACTGATATCCATGAGAAATCCGAATTGTACGACGTGGATGGCTTCAAACGTGGCCGATGCACGCTGCAGAGAACGGAGCTTGAAGAGCTGGGCGATGTATCGAATAAGAGTCTTCTGCATCTTCAATGCCACTTTGGATTGGAGACGCTTTCCTGGGCTCGGCGGGGTGCGAAGGTTACGGGAGTGGATATCTCCGATAAGTCTATCTCGCTGGCACGCTCGATATCGGCCGAGATTGGGATTCCCGCCGAGTTCGTCTGTTGCAACGTCTACGATCTTCCGGAGCATTTGGCCGGTCAGTTCGATATTGTCTACACCTCGCAAGGCGTACTTGTCTGGCTGCCGGATCTGACGAAGTGGGCCGAGACTATCGCACATTTCCTCAAACCCGGCGGAACATTCTATATTTTTGAATTTCATCCGTTCGCCGATACCTTCGCCATTGCCGATGAGCCAACCATCCATTACCCGTATTTTCACTCAGACGAGCCCATCATCGAAGAGACCACTGGCTCATACGGCGGTGAGGAGCCCGGTGTCACCCGCACCACGCATGAATGGACGCACAGCATGGGCGATATCATCAACTCGCTCCTCGCGGCCGGCCTTCGCATAGAGTATCTCCACGAATTCCCATTTTGCACATACCCGGCCCAGCCGTATCTGACGCAGCATGACGACGGCCTGTGGTGGTATGATGCCGCTCCCGACGGTATTCCAATGATGTTCTCGATCAAAGCAACTCGCGACTGATCGGAGCCTGGTAGTTGACCGGACAGCGTGCTGCATTTGATTACAGGCAACGTTTCATTGATTTCAAGAGAAAGCTAACGAAGATATGGATGGTGACATGATGACGGAGATGTTTGACTATTATGACGAGCGGGCCGGGGAGTATGAGGAGCTCTACACCCGCGGCGCGGGCCCGGCGTGTATCCCGGATCAGGAGGCTTACGTGCGGGAATCTGCTGCACTGGGCGAAATAGCGGGGCGGTTGTGTGAAGGGCACGTGATCGATATTGCCTGCGGGACGGGGTTCTGGATGCCTTCGTATGCAGATTCCTGCCCGTCTATCACTCTGTTCGACCAGTCGGCGAAAATGCTGGCCGAGTGCAGGAGCAAGACCGATAGCCTGGGAATCACGGACAAGTGCACATTCGTTCAGGGCGATTTCTTTGGACAGGATTTTGGTCGGGATGCATTCGACATGGCCGTCATCGGTTGCTTCCTCAGCCACGTGCCGGAAGACATGGAACAGGCTTTCTTCACCAAATTGAAAGGAATGCTGAAACCTGGCGGCCGTTTCCTTGTTCTTGATTCTATATGGAACGACGAGCGAGCAAAGGCGCGGGAGAAGGTTGGCGCACACGAGCGAACTCTCAACGATGGGAGACAGTTCGAGATATACAAGAGGTATTTCGTCGAAGATGACTTCAAGGCGATGGCAGAAACCAGCGGCGTGAGTATGGAAGTTGTCTACGCCGGCCGAGTTTTCATCGTTGCGGTAGGGACAATTGACACGTAATCACATATTCGCGTAAGTTGATCGTGTGTACAATGGCAATACCGTCTGTAACTGGGCAAAACGAGCCCAAACGGGGCAGTCCCCAACGGCGCTGCCGTCTGTATTAGTTGTTTTTGGTCGTTTTTTGCTGTTTTTCGTCGTTCGGGCCGAAGGTCCGATGGGCGGTAAGCCGGGGTGTGACCGACCAACGGGAGGGAACCCCCGGATCCCAAGCCCAAAATATCAGAACCCCGCAAGGGGTGGTCAGAGAAGCTGTTGCGCCGCGTTGATGCCGGATACATGGGCAGCTCCTGTGCCAATTACTCTCGTTAATTCGCAAGCCAAGCTTCTCCCCCCGCCCCTTCGGGGCGGGGAGTTTAGAGAGTTATATCCGGGGGCTGCACCACGACTTACGTCGCGGCTGACCCCCGGCTAACCGCCCATCGGACCTTCGGCCCGAACGGCAACGG
>CBDUQP010000156.1:0-7017 GCA_965369385.1 uncultured Phycisphaerales bacterium | reverse complement strand
ATATATTTCTATTTCGGACTAGGCGAATTAAATAAGGCACCGTCCCTAATTTACGGGAACAGCTTTTTCAACGGGCTGCTAGGTGATACTCCACCACAGCAGCATCGCTGCAGCCAGAACGCCAGTGACTATCCACCACCATTTAAGCCGCGCCGGGCCGATTGTGTGAGGCACCCAATCTCCACAGACGGGGCACTGATCGGCATCTTCATAGATATCAGCGCCGCACTCGGGGCACTGGCTTGTGGGCGACAGGTCGTCGTCATCGTCGAATGAGTCTACGTCAATATCTTGCGGATCTTCGTCGAGCATTTTCTCTCCGCCGCAATTACGAACATATTGGAATGCACCAGCCGGTTCATCTGAGCGATCCGGCCGGGGAGCATTACTTCAAGGCCTGTTTCAGTTCGGTCAGTATCTTCCGCTCCATGCCATGATCGTACTTCTGAGTTTGCCAGGCTTCGTTCTGTGAGGCTGTGGTTGCGGCGGTTCCCTGAGCGGGGCTTTGGTTGGGGACGGTGCTGTAATCGTCGGCCGGCGTCATTCGTTGGAAGCTTGCCGAGCCTTGGCGTTGTATTACTACAGTCAGTCGTGCAATCACATTATCGCCCTTCTTCTGCAGGGACATTGTGGCGATGCGTCTTGCGGGGCTCTTTCCGCCCAGCAGGCGTTCGGCGCCGAGCTTTGCAGCCGTCGGGGCGCCGTAGATCATCCTGGTCGATGTGTTGGCGTCTGCCGGCGGGAAGTATTTCTGCATAATTTCCGTTCCGGTGGCAAAGGCCTCTTCGTATGACGTTGAAGTAAGGGTGATCTGCGTTCCCTTTTTGGGATCAAGGGCTGTTCCAAACGGACTGGTGCCGCAGCCGGTAATGAGCGTTACGATGCAGAGACAGGTCATCGCGGTCAAATAGCGTGCCATGTGTATACCCTTTCTTCTACGTTATGCCCGTCGCCGCGGGATACGATGCAGGTTGGGAAAAGTCAAAGGCGTCAGTTTTCTGGTCAGGAAAATCAGGACTTATCTGTCCATGATGCGGTATAGTTCGGGGCTTCGTGCGTGATCATGATGTCATGCGGATGGTTTTCCGCGACGGTCACGCTGGAGACTCTCAGGAACTTGGCGTTCTTTCGCAGATCTTCAATTGTATTGGTCCCGCAATGGTCCATTCCGCTTCGCAGCCCGCCCATCAGTTGGTAGACGAAGTCCTTCAGTGAACCACGATAGGGAACGCGTCCTTCCACGCCTTCGGGCACAAGCTGTTTGGGGTCCTTCACGTCGCCCTGGCTGTAGCGGTCGGCGGAACCGGCGAGCATGGCGTCCATGGACCCCATACCGCGGTATGTCTTGAATCGCCTTCCCTTGAATATCACGAGCTGTCCGGGAGATTCGTCCAGACCGGCAAACAGGCTGCCCATCATCGTCAGAGATGCACCGGCGGCGAGTGCCTTGGTGATATCGCCACTGAGCCTGATTCCGCCATCGGCAATAACTGGCACACCTGCGGCATCTGCCACTTTCGCACAATCATAGATAGCAGTTATCTGCGGAACGCCAATGCCCGTAACCACGCGAGTGGTGCAGATGGCTCCGGGGCCGATACCAACACGCAGCCCGTCCGCACCGGCGTCGATCAGGTCCTTTGCGGCGTCTGCGGTGGCGATATTGCCCGCGATTACGTCTATGTTGAAGTTTTTCTTTATCTCGCGAACCGTCTCTATTACGACGTCTTTGTGCCCGTGCGAGGTGTCTACAACTATCACGTCCACACCCTTGTCAATCAGGGCTTGCACGCGATCGTAGTCGCATACGCCAACCGCACCGCCAACGCGGAGACGGCCTCGCTCATCTTTGCAGCTCAGGGGACTCTGGCGAAGTTTCTCGATATCCCGCATCGTAATCAGGCCGGAAAGTGTTCCGTCATCGCCGAGCAACAGCAGTTTCTCTACCTTATGCTTGCAGAGAATCTTCTTGGCTTCGTCGAGTGACGTATTCACCGGGGCCGTCACCAGCTTGGTCTTGGTCATCACATCTTCGATGACATGGTCTTCCGAAAGGAATTTCATGTCTCGACGTGTGAGAATGCCCACTGGGCGTCTGTTTTCGTCCAGAATGGGAATGCCGGAGACGTTCTTCTTGGACATCACCTCGCGTGCCGTGGCGGTGGATTCTTTTGGAGGCAGAGTGACCGGATCGGTGATGATACCGTTTTCCGATCTTTTCACTTTTTCCACTTCGGTGGCCTGGGCTTCGCTGGACAGGTTGCGGTGGATGATTCCCAGCCCGCCTTCCTGTGCGAGCGCAATTGCCAATGCCGACTCGGTAACGGTGTCCATAGGAGCCGAGACCAGCGGTATGTTCAGTCCGATATTACGCGTAAGTTTTGTGGCCAAGTTGACCTGTGAAGGCAGTACATTTGACCGGGCGGGGACGAGAAGTACATCATCGAATGTAATTCCGGCGCCGACGAGTTTATCTTCCATGGTTACTCCAGATAGTGAACCCTTTATCGAATTTAATCCGGTTCTCCGGTTGACTGCAAGTGGCTTTTACAGAAAAATGCTATTTATGGATGCATGGCAGCAGATGCAGGACAGTTTGGATGAGCTCAAGCGGGATGGTTTGCTTCGCCATCCGCAGGCTATTGGGTCGCCTTGCGGCCGGCGCGTGGATGTTGGCGACAGGCAGGTTGTCTGCATGTGCAGCAACGATTATTTGTCGCTCGCGAACCACCCAGCCGTGAAATCTGCGGCAATTGAGGCGATTGAGCGCTGGGGAGTGGGCACGGGATCTTCACGCCTTGTTTGCGGGACAACGGTTATACACGTGGAGTTGGAGCGCCGTCTGGCGGAATTTAAGCACACCGAGGCGGCTTTGGTGACACCCAGTGGATGGACGGCAAACCGGGTGGCGATCTGTGCGATGGCCGGCAAGGGAGATCTGGTATTTTGCGACAAGCTCAACCATGCGAGCATAATCGACGCTGCCAGGGCGTGCGGCGCCCGCGTGAGGACGTATAGTCATTGTGACCCCCAACGCCTGGGCAAACTGCTGGATAGGCATCGTTCATCCGGAAAGAGGTGCCTGATCGTGACAGATTCGCTGTTTTCGATGGACGGCGACATTGCTCCGCTGCATGAGTTGGTTGACCTTAAGAACAGGTATGAAGCACAGTTATTGATTGATGAAGCCCACGCGATGGGTATTTTTGGTGCCGGCGGTAGGGGAATAGCCGAGCTGCTTGGTGTGGAAGATGATATTGACGCTTATGTGGGGACGCTGTCGAAGGCCATTGGGGCCTCGGGCGGTTTTGTTGCAGGCAGGAGGGTGCTTATTGACACTATCTTTAACGGTGGCCGGGCGTACATATATACTACAGCTCCTCCCGCTGGATTATGCGCGGCAGCGATCGCTTCACTTGATATAATAGATGGAGATTCCCAACGCCGTGAGGAACTGCTGGCGATGTCCGAGGGGCTTCGTGAGTGCCTTGTGGACATGCAAATGGACATTTGTGGGTCGCAAAGTCAGATAATCCCTATAGTTATCGGATCAGCCGACGAGGCTGTGCGGGTGAGCAGGTCGTTGTTTTCCAGCGGTTATTTTGTTGTCGCGATTCGTCCGCCGACAGTCAAGCGAGGCACGAGTCGGCTTCGTGTGAGTTTGTGCAGTGGGCATTGCCTGGAGGATGTAGAAGGCCTGTTGGAAGCTTTGGCTCGTGCGATTAGGGGTGTACGATAAATTTTCCTGGCGTGAGCCAAAGTGAGTCATCATCGGTCTTTATGTAGGCGGTAGAAAGTAGAAAGGAGATAGTAGACCGCGGTAGAGTTCAATCGGCATCGCGGTATGATGTCCAACTGTGGCGCTAGCCGCCGTATCTACTTTCTCCTCTCTACTTTCTCCCGCTCTGTGTGCGAGGCTCGCACACGGGGATGATTATCTTCATTTGATCATGATAAGTGCTTATCTTGCTATCATTTTTATCCGATAATGGCATTGGTGGGACACACGGCAAATAATCGTCGCATGGCGGTTTCGTGTACCATTGCATATTCGCGTGTCTTTTCAGGTGGCATGATTTGCTTTTGCGGTTCGGTCTTAATATGTACAATCCACCATTATTGCTTCGGCTGGGCGTTTTTTTCGCCTGGAGAGTATCTTTTAGTTTTCCATTACCCAAGACTCACGTTTCGCAGTATCGCGTGATATTTGCGTTTTTTGGATTTTCGGCGGTTACAGAAGTCGGCGTGGCAACAACATCGTGGTTTTCATGGATTCGAAATCCCCCATTATAAGCGTGATTGGTATTGTCGGCGGTGTAGGCGCGGGCAAGACTGTGGTGGCTGACGAGTTTGTCAGGCTGGGTTGCGTAAAGATAGATGCCGATCTGATAGGGCACGAGTTGCTATCGTGCGAGGAAGTTCAGGCGGAATTGCGGCAGCGATGGGGCGATGATGTCTTTGCAGGCGCGGGTGAAGTTGACCGTAGAAAGCTGGGGAACATAGTCTTTTGCGATGAGTGTGAGTTGCAAGAACTCAACAGGATAATGCATCCTCGTATTCGCAAGCGAATTGAAGAGCGTATTGGGCAGATTGTCGCGGCTGGGACGTGCAAGGCAGTTGTGCTTGACGCGGCAGTGTTGTTTGAAGCAGGCTGGAATGATCTATGTACGTCTGTTGTTTTTGTGGAATCAGATGGCGAGTTGAGGTCCAACCGGGTTCTTAGTGAAAGGGGCTGGGCGAAGAAAGTTTGGGCAGATCGAGAAAAATCTCAGTTTTCGCTGGACAGAAAACGTTTAGTTTGCGACTATGTGATAGATAACAGGTCGAGCATATCTTGCCTGCAAACACAGGTCCATGAGGTTTTCCAGAAAATCGGTTGCTCATAGGGCTATCCTCGTTGAGAAAGCAATGGAAGCTTTGCTTGTGTGTTCTGCCTGTACCTACCGGTTTATGCGCTAACGTGAAGCCACGGTTGGCATGTGCGGGCGTAGGGTCCAGATGTATACGGCGGCGTCAATTCGGCGTTTGTCCGGAACCGAAGTTATTCAAAAGAAATTGATGAATGGGTCTGCACAGTTATTCCCCCCCGCCAGACCCCTTACCCGTTGTTCAAATGTCAGCGGAGGCTAGACAGAAGTAATGGCAAAGGCAGTGAAAAAAACAACCAAGGCGGCTGTGAAGAAGACGGTCAAGAAAGCAGTCAAAAAGGCAGTCAAGAAGACTACCGCCAAAAAGGCAGTCAAGAAATCCGTCAGGAAGACTGTTCCGGACTTTTCCGAGGGGCTGTTCGATATTCCTGTTGACGTTGAATTGAACCAGGAAGATCAGCCGGTCGAAGAAGTGGCTGACGACATTGAAGAAGTCCAAACTGAGCCGGCAGACGCCCAGGAGCCGGCAGTGGAAGAGTCCGAAATGCAAGAGTCTACGGTTGAAGAGCCCGTGGTCGAAGAGTCCGCAGTTGAAGAGCCCGTGGTCGAAGCGGTCGAGGCTGTTGAATCAACGCAAGAGGTATCTGCGGAAACACCGGTGGAGTCAGCAGACGACAGCAAAGCCGCTCCGGCATCCCAAGACAAGCCTTCCAATGACTCGAGGTCAAAGAACGGTTCATCCGACAGGCCCAAGAAGGATTCGCGATCGTCCCGCAAGAAGGGCAAGCCCGACAAGAAACCGCGAAGGGGTGCCAAGGGCGGCGAGGAACTGGAAGACGGTTTCGATGATGTGATGCATGAGAAGTACGAGAAGGTAAAGCGTGGTTCCCTGCATATCACGCAGTTCCAGCAGATGTCAGTCGAGGAGCTGCACGCGATCGCCAAGGAAGAGGGCATCGACGAATATGCGGGTCTGGGTAAGCAGGATCTCGTAATCAAGATCATCAAGAATCGCGTAAATAAGAACGGGCTCATGTTCGGCGAAGGCGTGCTGGAAGTCCTGCCCGATGGTTTCGGTTTCCTGAGAAGCCCCGAGTATAACTATCAGCCAAGCCCCGACGACATCTACGTGTCGCCCAGCCAGATCAGGCGTTTCAATCTGCTGCCGGGTAACATTGTTGCCGGCCAGATCCGCCCGCCGAAGGAATCCGAGAAATACTTCGCCCTGCTGCGAGTGGAAGCCATCAACTATCTGGACCCTGATCAGCACCAGAAACGCAAGAACTTTGACGATCTCACGCCGGCTCACCCGGACAGACGCCTGTTCCTGGAGACGACTAGCGATAATATTGAGATGCGAGTTGCGAACCTGGTTACGCCGATTGGTTTCGGACAGCGAATGTTGATTGTGGCTCCGCCGCGAACCGGCAAGACGATCCTCCTGCAGCAGATGGCAAACGCCATTAACACCAATCATCCCGATGCGCATGTGATCATTCTCCGGGTTGACGAACGCCCGGAAGAAGTTACAGACATGCGTCGCAAGACGAAGGCCGAAGTCGTGGCATCGACATTTGACGAAGGCTCCCATCGCCACGTGCAGATCACCGAGATGATCTACGCCAAGGCCAGGCAGATGGTGGAATACGGCCACGATGTAGTGATCCTGATGGACAGTATCACACGAATGGCGCGGGCCTACAACGCAGTCGCTCCGCATTCCGGCAGAATCATGACCGGCGGTATTGACGCGAGTGCTCTGGCGCTACCGAGGAAGTTCTTCGGTGCGGCACGTTGTGTGGAAGAGGGCGGTTCGCTGACCATTATTGCCACCGCGCTCATCGACACCGGCTCGCGTATGGATGAAGTCATCTTTGAGGAATTCAAGGGCACCGGTAACTCCGAGTTGTACCTTGACCGCGCGCTTGTCGATCGCCGCATCTGGCCGGCTATTGATATCAGCCGTAGCGGCACCAGACGTGAAGAACGCCTGATGGATGATGACGAACAAAGGCTGATTTCCGGAATGAGGAAAGTGCTCGCCAACATGAGGCCGGTGGAGGCGATGGAGCTTCTTGTTAAACAGATTAAGCTGACTACCTCCAATGCGGAATTCCTCATGAGGATGAAACTTACCTGATAACCCGGG
>CBDUQP010000155.1:0-7029 GCA_965369385.1 uncultured Phycisphaerales bacterium | reverse complement strand
CCGCGGCCTCCGCGGTATCCCTCGTCCCCTCCGTGGGCGGCGGATCACGCGTGGACCGTTTTTCTGGGGGGGGGGAATTCTTCAGGAGGGGTTTCAGGGAGCATCCATGGGCGACAGGAAGGACGAATCCAAAACGGAAGGATCGGCATCTGATCCATCTTCCATTCCTCCCAGATATCAGCGAAATGTGGGAAGCCTGGGCGTCGATGGCCAGCATGCACTTGGCAGGTCCAGCGTTTTGATTGTAGGCCTGGGCGGCTTGGGCGGGCAGGTTGCAGAACAGCTCGCCCGCGCAGGTGTGGGCAGGATATTCGGCGTAGACCCCGACATTTTCGACCAGACGAATCTCAACAGGCAGATCCTCTGCCTCGAAGATAACCTGGGCATGCACAAGACCCAGGCCGCCAAGCTGCGGCTGGCGAAAGTGAACGGGGATGTGCAATTCACGAGCCATGCGGGGCGTTTTGAAGAGCTCGAGGAGAATGTCTATCACGATTCGGACGTCGTTTTCGATTGTCTCGATAACATAGAAGCACGCCTGACACTCGCCGCCAATTGCAGGAAGGCCAACATACCTCTGGTGCACGGGGCCATCGCCGGTTGGTATGGCGAGGTGGGCATCGCCTGGCCCCAAAGCGATATGATCGAAAAGATCTATCGCAGGCAAACACACGGAATTGAAGCCGAAACAGGCACCCCGGTATTCACGGCCGCCACAGCAGCCAGCTTAATGGTGGCGGACGGAATAAAGATCATCACCGGCAAGAACACAAGCCGCAAAGACACCCTCCTCTTCTTCGACCTGCTAGAAAACGAGTGGGAAACAATAGCCCTCGACGGTCTTGATTAGTGAACATCGTAGCAAAATGGGGACATGTACAAGAAGCGAAGCCAAAGGCGTAGTCCCGATGTACATCGGGATACGTGTCCCCGATTTTGCGGTCAGACGCGAAGGACGCGAAAAGCGGAGCAAAATGGGGTCTGGCTCAAGAAGCGAAGCCGAAGGCGTAGCGCACGTGCCTGTCCCCGATTTTGCGTGATACCCGTATTTCGCTAATGCACGTCAAGCTCGTTTAGCATGAAGATGCAGTGTTCCATCGTCTTGAGGATCTCGCCGGTGTATTCCTGGACTGCCTTTACGCTGCCGGGAAGTACGTAAACCAGACTCCGGCCGCAGACGGCTGCCACCGATCGGCTCAATAGCGCGTTGGGTTTGTCAGCTCCGAACTTGACGCGAACGCTCTCCATGATCCCCGGAATGACCTTGTCCGCCAGTGACAGCACCACATCCGGCGTCACGTCGCGCGGGCCTATTCCCGTGCCGCCGGTGGTTATGATAACGTCGACGCCGTCTGCGAGAGCACCCTTTAGTTCCTTCGTCAATCGCTCACTATCGTCGGCTATCAGCAGGTTACTTATCTCCGGCTTCCAGCGGGTATCCTTAAAATGCTCGCCAAGCAATTCCGTTATTCGCGGCCCACTCTTGTCAGCATACTCGCCGCTGCTGGCCCGGTCACTCAACGTGATAACCATAATGCGAAGAGCCCTGGGCATGTAAGTCACCACATCACCTGCGGCGATTCTTCCGGTCTTGATAACCCGGCAGAAAATGCCCTCTTTCGGCATCACGCATTTGCCGACTTCCCTGTAAATCGCGCAGCCGTCACCGTGACACTTCTTGCCAATCTGCGTCACTTCAAGTTCCACATCACCTATCTGGAACCTGTCCAACACCCCCACGCCGCTGAGGTCCAAGCCGATAGTGGAAAAATTCTCAGCGAATTCGCCCGGACCTATCTCCCTGCCAGCCTCGGCTGCGAAGTGGTCGATACTCTCCTGTGCGAGAATGCTAATCTGCCGATGCCATTTGCCCGCGTGAGCATCGCCGACGATTCCCGTCTCGTCGATCTGGATCTCGCCGACGGGCTTCTTCACCGTGCCCTTTTCGACTGAGATATTGACTGAAACTACTTTGATGTCTTTGGTCTTCGTATCGTCAGATGTCATTCTTGGTCTTCTCGATCAGTTCAACGTTCTGGATTACCATGTTCTTGTCGACGGCTTTGCACATATCGTAGATGGTGAGCAAAGCTACACTGACAGCGGTCAGGGCTTCCATCTCGACGCCGGTCTGCCCCACGCAGACGGCCTTGCTTTCCACCGCCACGCATTTGTCCCCAACGCTGGCCTTCACATCCACCTTCGTCAGTTGCAGAGGATGGCAGAGCGGGATGAGTTCACTGGTTCGCTTGGCGGCTTGGATGCCGGCGATCTCCGCTATCGTCAGGACACTGCCCTTGGCGATCTTGTTCTCTTCGATAAGCCGAAGCGTCGAATCGTCCAGTTTTATGCTGCCGCTGGCCTTCGCCACGCGCAACTGCGTCTTCTTGGCACTGACGTCTACCATCGACACGCGTCCACTTTCATCCAGATGACTGAATTCCATTTTTCTAGCCTCCAACATTGTAGAAACGCCCGGCGCTATTTCTATCGCCTGCCTCGGGCTTGGCCTGAACAGCCTGCTTTATCGCCTCGGCCGCGCCGAGCTTTCTCACATCAAATGACATCTCGCTGAACAGGCACGGATACAGCATTCCCCGGCTTGACAGTCGCAGGCGGTTACATTGGGCACAGTCGCCGCCGATCCCGCCGACGATAGGCCAGAATTCGCCAACGGCCATGTCCATCCGGCGGATGAAGCGAACCTGCAAACCGTTCTCTTCGGCGAATCGTGCAACATCGGCCGCGTCCGGTTCGTCCAGCGATTCGGTAATCACGCAATTGAGCTTGATCGGATTCATACCGGCCGTCATCGCTGCCCGCACACCAGCGAGCACATCGTTCACATCGCCAACTCGCGTGATTTGCTTGTAACGCTCGGGGTTAATCGCATCGAGACTGATGTTAATTCGCTTAAGGCCGGCCTTCGCAAGCGGCTCGGCAAACTCGGCGAGGCGGCTGCCATTGGTGGTCATCGACAGGTCTTCAATGCCATCGATCTCCGAAAGCATCTTCACCAGCTCAACGATATTCCTGCGGACCAGCGGCTCGCCGCCGGTTACGCGGATCTTGTCGATCCCCATCGAGACTGCGGTTCGGGTTATCTCGCAAATTTTCTCGAACGAGAGGATGCTGGCATGATCGACCAGCGGCACGCCGTCTTCCGGCATGCAATACTCGCATCGCAGGTTGCACCGATCGGTAACCGAGATGCGGAGATAATGTATTCGTCTGTTAAAGCAGTCTAACATTGACAGTACTCTGGGCGTCGATTCGGGAAACGCCGACCGGGATGCAAATCAGCCCGTCGGCGATGCTCAGCGCGTTTATGTGGGCAGACCCGTGATAACTCACCTTCTCCACGCCACCATCAGCATTCATAACCACCGGAATCCAGCTCGGCCGCTCGTTGCGTTTTCGGCTAATCTCCTTCGTCAGACGCATGGGCACCGTCCTGCAGACATACTCATGCCCCATCATCTTCGACAGAAACGCCCGCACCAGCAGTTCGAACAATACATATGTGGAAACCGGGTTACCCGGCAGGCCGAAACAGAACACATCGTCCGATACACCAAACACCGTGGGCTTGCCCGGCTTGATTGCGATCTTCTCAAACACCAGATCTATACCGTTTGCTTGCAGTATTCCCGGCACCAAATCGAACTCACCCACCGAAACGCCGCCCGATATCAGAACAACATCGTTCTCGCTGATCGCCCGCTTGACGACCGAATCGATATCGCCCTCGGTGTCTCTGGCGATACCGTAGTAGCATGGCACACCACCGGCCTGCTGCACTTGGGCTACCAGTTGATGGCTGTTGGAATTCCGTATCTGGCCGGCCGCGGGAGTTGCCGACGGTTCGACCAGTTCATCACCCGTCGCGATTATGCCCACCCGCACCTGCCGACACACATTCGGCGTAACGCACCCAACCGATGCGAGCACAGCCATGTCCGCAGGCTTGATGAGGCTGCCCTTGGCAAGAACCACCTGCCCCCTTGCAAAGTCCTCACCCGCCAGGCAGATGTTGTCAGCCGTCTCTGCACCGACGAATCGAATCGTACTGCCAGAAGTCTTATCGATGAACTCCTGCATTATCACACAGTCAGCCCCCGTGGGAACCTTTGCGCCCGTCATGATCCTGCAACACTGATTCGCCCCGACCGTCTTTTGCGACACTTTGCCGGCAGGTATGACATCGATAATCTCAAGCTCACTCGCCAGGTCTGCCCGGCGGCAGGCGTAGCCGTCCATGGCAGACTTGTTAAAAGGCGGCATGTCCATGTCAGACAGAACATCCTCCGCCAACACCCTGCCCAGCGCACTGTCAATATCCACCGCTTCGCCTTCAAGGCGGCGAGCGTGATTCATCACTATTTCAAAGGCTTGGTCAAATGTTATCATTGCAACCCGTCACTATCTGCGGCGCCCGTGAGCTTCCACTTGCCATCGATCAATTCCAGCTCCTCGATAACTTCCTCAAAACATCTCTCGTCCGAACGAACAATCCTGTCGGCGAATCTCTCGACCGCGCTGGCCGACGGTTTCACCTCGGTTGCTTCCTCTTCCTGAACCATCAGGAACACGCCCGGCGTGACCTCAAGTCGCAACCGATTCGACTCGCACACCGTGACGGCGTCCTCGCCAATGCTATCGAACAAAGCCGCCGCGCCCGCTTCCAGGCAGTCTTCCTTGACCTGCATCCAGAATACCCGTTCAGCGCCGGCCGCCAGCATGCGCGAACTATCCTTCGACGAACTCGGATCAGTTTCCTCGCTGATCAGGTAGACGGGCTTTCCTGTGTTATCCGGGGCATTCGTGTCAACCAGAACGCCAGCCACATCATGAAAACCGCCGCGAGCCTCTGAAACCACCGTTACCTTTATCCCGATGATACTCGCTCTTGCGGCGAATCTCTTTATGATCGCACACGCCAGTTGGGTCTTGCCGATATTTCGCTGGCCGGCCGCCACCATCAGCATGCCGCCCGCGTCGATAGTGCTATTGTCCGAGTTCGGCCGCACTTTGATCCTTCTTCAACTTCGAAGCAACCTTCTTGCCCGCCACTGCGATTATTGCTCCGGCAATGCCTGCCGCCAGGCCGAAACACAGATATGACACTGTCGCCGCAAGCTGACCTTCCAGCCCCATGAACATGTGAATATTGCGGGCGGGAGTCATCATCCGCTTGATCGAACATATGAAGTTAGCTCCCATGCCCGCCAACCCTACCAGCACGATCGCCAAGCTCCAGTGCAACTGCTTCTGGCTGATCCACAGTGCCGCAACATCTATCACGAACCCCGCCAGTGCCACCAGCGGAACCCACAGCCATCCGCCGGCGAGATGCCCGCCGAACATCATGGATGTAACCGCCGCTGTAAACGCACCGGATGTCGCCCCCACGCGATTGGGAAAACCGAAACGAGCAACCACGATAGGAATGATCCAGAAGATCGCCTTGTGCCCGGGCATACCCAGGTTCAATCTCACATGAGACAGCACCAAGCCCGCCACCACGCCCACGGCCATGCATCCGACGAGGTTTCTCGCTTGAGCGCCGGTGAACGCCTCACTCCAGCGGTCGGCTTTTTTGTCTATAAATAATGATCCAGGCATCGTATTCCTCATTCCATTCAACGGGCAAGACGGGCCGGCCGGCCACCAGTCGCGGCCTCACCCAGCCAAAAGTTTCATACACGTCCGTATCTGCGGGCTTTCTCGCTGCCCCGCGATAATCCAGTTCTATTCCCAGCTTGGTTATATCTTCGCTCGCGGCCTTGTCCGGGATCTTCCGAAGCCCGGGCAAGTGGATGAACCGGCCTTCGTTCCCCCATGTGCGAAGGCCCACAGAACCAAGCGCCCCAATCACGCCAAGGCCCGTCCCCCCCAGCGGCCGCAGCCTTATGCCAAGTCGGCCTGCAAGGCTGATCGCGTCATCCATTTCGAGCACTTCCGAAGTGGCGGACCGTCCGAATTCCATAATCTCTTCGGGCACATCATCGGCCGCGATCACGCACACGCCCGGATCCGAACCCTCCGCCGAGCTATCCTGCACGTAATCAAACGCAAACGCCAGAGCATCCGGACCATCGGGAGATTCCACCGCGATGCACGCTCCGCTATTGTGCGAGGTGTAGGGAATGCGCGGATCGACAAGCAGTTGATGCCGAGTGATACTGAGCGGCTTGGCGCCACGGGCTTTCAGCTCCTTGGCAAGTTGTCGCGCCAGATGCCCGGTACCGCGGCTGGTGGCGTTATCCGTATCATCGATACCTATCAGATATGTCTTCATGATTTGCATTACTTGAATACGCTGGCTGGGCTTCCTTCGACAAAACCTACACTACCATCCACGCGGAGAAAGTTCATCCCTTTCTTTCCAAAAGGATGGGCCCGCACGCCACTGAACCATATGTCACTCATTAACCAGAGCTCCTCGGCCATCGAAATATCGATCTGCCTCGGCCAGTTCGGTGTCGCGCCGCCAAAATTGCGGAGCGTCTTGTTCGTATCTGGGTGGAGCTTGTAAGTAGGCGCCTTCTCGCAAGAGTAGTAGAAATAGCCAATCCTGCCCGCCTGGACATTACCATCTGTGAAAGCGAGTTCATCATCCGTCTGATTGGGACAATAAAAGTTCTCCACGCTCGTAACATACTTGCCTTCGAGCGAGTCTATGAGCCCAAGATGAGGATTACACGGATACTCGCTGACGGGGAACTTCCCATTGTTATCCGTCGCATACATACGCAAGCCTACACCGAGATTCCGCAACCTCGACTTGCAGGTAGCCAGCTTTGCAGAGTCCTGCGCACGAGTCAACTGCGGCACCAAGATCGTGAACACGATTCCCAGTACCGCAATGACTACCAGCAGCTCAATAAGCGAAAAGCCGCAACGCCCCACCGCCCGGCGAGTCCGGCTGCTCATCATCTTCTTGAATTCATGCACTTCTGTCTTCTACCTAATACCGCCAGCGAACATACGCCAAGCATCACCAATGAACACGGTTCCGGCGTGGGC
>CBDUQP010000154.1:0-7174 GCA_965369385.1 uncultured Phycisphaerales bacterium | reverse complement strand
GGCCACGGGGTGTCGCCCCTATCGGGGCTTGGGGCGCTATGGGGCGAACCCTATCTCGCCGCGGCGAGCTACAAATCTGTCGGCCCTGCGGGCCTCAACGGCAGATTCACTTGAGCGATCGAATCCAATTCCAAGCACGCTCTTGCATCATGGCCGAACGACTACCCGCCACCGGTTCGGGATGAGAGCCCGGTTACTGTGAACGGTTACCGAACCGTATACGCCAACCAGAGGGGACCCTTCTGTGTTATCCCAACGACGGTGGCGACTGGATTAGACACCTTCATCTGGGTAATCTGGCCTGTAGCGTTCCCATCTCCCCTCTTGCCGCCCCATGCCCACGCCATGGTGGCCGTGGTCAAAATGGCCAGCGTCATAATTCCAGTGATCGTCCTTGTCTTACTCATACTTCTTATCTCCCGTTACTCAGTCCGTGTCCATTTCGGTAGCAGGCTGCACTCCGCAGCCAATCAGACCACCGCTCAGTCCAGGTTGTACCGCCAGTGATGCGTACCGCCTTCGGCACACGACTGGCCTCGCAATAGCGAATTCAGCATTAAGACCCGCTTGCCGCATTTGCTGCAGCGGTGCAGACATTCAGAATCGCTGGGGGTGAAGTTCGGCCCGGAGAAGCACCCGGCCGAAACCAGAGGTAGCGCCCCAAGCAGAAGAATCCATAATGCTTTTCTCATCCATAACTCCTCTACGTCAGTTCCGAGGGCCCCTCCGGCCCCCGGCGTTCGAAAGGTTCATTGGTACAATCCCTCCAGTGCTCGCTCGATATCCTTGGTCATCACGTCCGCATACACCTGGGTCGTCGTGATGCTCGAGTGCCCCAACTGCTTCTGCACCAGCCGGATGTTGCCGCCCCCGGCCTTCAGCAGAGCACACGCATACGTGTGCCGGAGGCTGTGAATCGAGTACCACTCCGGCAAACTGGCGAGCCTTGCACACCGCTTGAACGCTTTCTGGATCGCCCGTTCACTCATGTGTCCCTTGGTTCGGCTGGACAACAGCAGCGGCGACTGCGGCTCGGTCGGCTCGCCCGCCCGTCGCTTCCAATCCAGGTACCCGCGGCAGTGCTCGGCAAACCCGCGGCCAAAGTAGACCAGCCGCTTCTTGTCGCCCTTGCCATGACGTACCAGCAATTTGGACGCATGGCCCCGCAGCAAGAGATCCCCGCAATTGAGGGCCGCAATCTCCATCACGCGGAGACCGGTCGCCAAAGCCAAATGAATGACGAAGTAGTCCCTCACCGCCACCGAATGTCTCCGGCTCGTGCGTCGGCTCGCCTTGCCTCGGGCTACCGCCAGAAGCCTCCGTGCTTCCGCATTGGACAAGTACTTGTCCGGGCCAACCACCCAGTCTGTCGCGTGCATCATGGTCCTCGTGTCATGTCACCCTCCTTTCTATTCGCATTTGGTGTGAAATCTGAACTGACAACACGAAACCAACTGCACTTAAGTACTTTGGGGTACATAGGCTATGACGAGAGCCAGAATGGGGAAACCAACAGCGGATACCGTCACGGCGAAGGGCAGAAACGATCCATGAACGAAGGCGGCGGCAAAGATTGCCGTAGCAATGCCCGGCACATAGAGGATTGGGGCGAAAGAAAACGTCGCACAGCGGAAAAGAAAATGAGTTCAGATTTCACACCAAATCTGAACAAATATGCGATCATTGTATGCCACAAGGGTTAAAATCGCAAGACGTTACTTGAGATTGGTCCTTTTCTTGGAGTAGTGCAACATTCTTCCTGCGAATTACCGTCTGTCTCAATCGTTTCAGCGGTCACACGGTGACTGGCGAGCAAAGCGACCCCACCTCGGGGGGGGCGGCGCGTAATCTCAGCCGACTCCAGCCACCTTCGGGCTGGTCGGGTACTGTCATGGGCGTCAAGCCCACCGTGGCCGGATGACCAGAGAGGCAAGGATGCTGGCGGCGGCGATCGAGGGGGAGGTGGCCGAGTACATCGACGCCTGCGTCCACGCCACCGACGCCAACGGCCAACGGCTGGTGGTTCGCAATGGACACACGCGGCGGTCGATTCTGACGGGGTTGGGGCCGATCGAGGTGGCGCGGCCGCGTGTGAACGACAGGCGGGTGGACGCCGACGGCAATCGCATGCGGTTCACCAGCGCGATCCTGCCGCCGTACCTGCGACAAACCAAGCCGATTGACAAGTTGGTCCCCTGGCTGTACCTCAAAGGCATCAGCACGGGCGACTTCCCGGTTCTTCTAAGAGCACGTGCCCGCTCCAGCTTAATCGAAAGAGCGGCCCCGCCTTCAGTAACTCCGAAGACAGGGCCGCCTGATCAGCAATCCGGCACTACCACTAAGACTGTTACGCCCATGCCGTCATGGCGTCTAGAGCGTCAAGGGTAGTGCTTGAGCCAAAGTTGCTCTTGAGGATGAAAAAGTCATTAAGGTCCACATCGCCATCAAAATCAAGGTCACCGTCCGACCATTCGGCATTGCTCATCCCGAAATTCTGCTTCAATAGGAAGAAGTCCTCTAAGTCGACGTTGCCGGAAACGTTAATATCGCCAAGGACAAGATTGAAATAGATACCGATCAGCGTCTTGATGTCAGCCATTGTGACGTATCCGTCAGGCACCGCGATCGGGTCGTTGTTCGCATCATAGCTGCCGATATCGTAAAGGAGATCGGTCCCGACTGCGACAGCGTCATAGAACATGTCGACATCGCCCTGACTCATGCCGCCATCGCCGTCCATATCGAGATCGAACTGATGGAAATGAGCTACGAGATCGATTGCCACGGAGTTGCCGGCCAAGTCAGTGCCACTGAAGCCGCCCCCGTCGATAACGGCGGTATAGTAGGTTCCGTCGCTCAGTTCGCCATCGAACGTCCAGGTATTGGTCTGATCGTCGAACATACTCTCAGTGTCCAAGCTGGTCATCTCTTGCCAACTTGATCCGGTGTCCTTGTAAATCGTCAATTCATCGCCGTCCAGCGTGGCGCCGTCGGTCAGGAACACCTCGATGGTTTCGATGACATGCCGCTGGCTGTCGCCGCCATTGATGAGGATCTCGAAGGCCGAACCGGCTCGATCCACAAGCACAGGCAGTGCTGTGGAGTACGCAGACACATTGCCGGCCAGATCGACTTGCGCGGCGGCATACTGATGCGGCGTAATCACGTCCGAGTCCCAGTCCACGGGGCTTTGGGGAGCGGTGGTGTCAGTCCAAGTCGCAGGATTGCTCCAGTAATTGAACTGATTGCCCACGACAGTTCCATTCCGCTGAACACGGAAGTAACACTCTGGGGTGATGTTCACATCGAACGCCAATGACGTGGCGTTGGTGATGTTATCAAGGCTGCTGGAGCCGGAATCCGACCCAGCCTGGAGGTTGAGCACGCCGCTGGAGGGCTGTGATGGCACAATTGTATCAATAAGCACATCCAGGGCGTCGCTCGTAGTGGCGTTGCCGGCCAGATCCACTGCGATCAATCGATACTCCAGAGTATCGTCGATGGAGGCGCCATACGCAGCCTCAATTCCGCTGTCTTCGAAGTAGCCGGGCAGGCTCTCATAGTCTGCACTAATCTGCGCGCCATCGCGGCTCACTCGATAGTACTCAGCTTCAGGGAAGACACCGTTGACGGTCACGCCGAAGTTCAGCGTTGTCAGATTGGTGATCTCATCATCATCCAAGGGGCCCATGTCGGAAATGGCAGCCAGATTCAGATCGGAGTCCTCATCTCCAGAGACGTCAGGCATGCTTGGTGCAACTCGATCGACATAAACTTCCAGTTCACCAGTCGTGGTTGCAGCATTGCCGGCAAGGTCAACGGCCGTGACTCCGTACGTGTAGTAGTCTTCCTCGCCGGAAGGCGTGTTTCTGTCAACCCATTCGCCTTCTGCCGTGATGAGCCCCTCGATATCCGTATCGGCCGGGATCCAGAAGGACGGATCCCAGCTTTCAAAGCTACCCAAACGCTCATAATCCCCACTGACCTGCACCGAGTCTCGCGTCACACGATACCCGAATTCGGAACCCGTCACTGCGAACGTCGGTGTTGGATCGGATGTGATGTCGTCAGAGTTGAACGCGCCGCGGTCGGAGTTATCGACTAGGTCCAACGCCGGCGTGGTCGTCGGGGCAATCGTGTCAACGATGACCGAAAGAGCGCTGCTCCAGTCGTAGGAGTTGTTGCCGGCAAGATCCCATGCTTGAACTTGGTACAGGTACTCGCCGTCGCCCAGCGAGGACTCTGACACCTCGGGATCATCCGAAAGGCCGGTCAGATCGATGTAGAATGGATCGTCCGGACCCTTCCTGTGAACCGTGGACCAAGTCGTGCCCGCCAGAATATCGAAATCCAGATTCTGGACGTTTGTCACGTTGTCTCGCGGCGACATGCCGCTGTCGTCGGTTTCGTTCAGATTCAGCGATGTCAGATATGGAATCTCCGGCCGAACGGTGTCGACCATCACGTCCATGTTGGCGCCATCGGACTCAGCGTCACCGCTGAGCTGCTGAGTGGCCCGAAGCCTGTGGAAGCCGTTCAGAAGCTCGGCCTCCACGGTCACCGCCAGGGACAACTGAGTCTGCCCTGTGGCGACGATACCTTCGACAAGTTTGCGTCCCAGTTCGTCGTACACGCGAACTGTCGCAGCCGCCGTCACGCCTGTAACGGTGAACTCAAGCAGACGGCAGCACGCAGTGTTGTTGTAATTGGTGATCGTGAGCTTTGTAAAATCAACACTTCCAGTGTTCGCAGTGGCGTCCAGCGTGATGCCGGAAGGCGTCGCGCTCTGGTCTCCGGTCTTGATCGCGAGCGTCGAGACATTCGACACACGTTCGTCCTGATCGTCTTCAACCCAGTAGTCTACTTCGATGTCATGCACATATGTGGAGGTGACTGTGACGTTGCCGTTCGCCGCGAATGCTACGGTGACGTCAGCCGGCAAGCTGCTGGTCTTGTACTCGTATCCAGTTGGCAGAGCCGACAACTCGCCGGTGTCATCCCAAGCGCCCACCGTGCCGGCGAACAGCGGCTGACCCGTGCTCGCAACGGCCACCGATCGCGAATTGACGACCATCTCGTGGGTAGCCTTGGGGGCGACCGTAGCTATGCGCACTCGATCGCTGCCGGGGGCGCCGCCGATGACGACATTGTTGTCAACCGAAACGCTCCGTCCGAGATTGTCTCTGTCGTATCCCGCCAGACCGCCTGCAATGGTTTCCGAGAAGGACCACTGATGAAGCAGACTTCTCTCGTATATATACAGGGCGCCGGGATCGTTGTTGCCGATATCGGTAGCGCCGGCGACGACTACGCCACCATCGATGGCGACGGATCTGCCCAAGAAGGTGTCGGTCGCCAACGTGGGCAGGTTGGCGATCATCTCTTCTGCCCAGTCGTAGCTATCGGTCCCGGAGTTGTACGTCGATGTGTGGATAGCGATCGCACCGGTATCGGTGGCGCCGTCCTCATAATCACCAACCACAATCGTGTCGCCACTGATGGCCACTGATCTCGGGATAACACTAGAGGTGAAGCTCTCGGCAGTCCACACGTCGCTGGAACTCGATTCACGCCTGTATAAGGACACCGTCGTGGTGGAACCTCCAACAACAATCACATCGTCATCAATAGCCATATTGCAGCCCGTGGTCGGGCCGGTGATGTCCTCGACATGGGTCCACTCGAAGACGCCCGCCTCAGCGTCATCGTGATACCGGTAGACATACCCCTTCCTGTATGTCCCCCCAATCACTGCGATATCCCCAGAGATATCGACGGTGTGGCCGAAATGGTCGCCAGCAGTTGATTCGGGACTGAGAAGCTTATGGGCCTGCCAGGCGCCGTTCTCATAGTGCCAGATGTACGCGGCCCCGGGGGCCTGATTGGAACTGTCATGGTCGTTGGGGGCGCCGACAATGATCCTGGCGTTCTGTAGGTCCGCTCCGTCAAACCCATCCATCGCGACAGCCGCGCCGAACTGGAGATCATCCCCGTCAGTCACATTAATATGATCCTTATCCTTGAGCACATCCGCCGAGGCTGCCTCAGGATCCACGTAGTCCAGTACCTGCGATACCCAATCGCCATCGACGTACTGGAGCAGTTCAATCCCGCATCCGTAGAGGACCTGCCAGCCTGTGCGGCAACCACCGGACACGGCCCATCCTCCGTCCATATCAACGGCATAGCCGGTAGAGTCCACCTTCCCGGACATCGTGGGATAGCTGGGCGTGCCGCTGACATTTACATGCACAACCGTTGTAGTGGTGTCAGCGCCATCGGAGGCGACAATCGTGAACGTGTCCGACCCGGAGGACGCGAGAACCGGATAGTAATCGAACGTCCCATCGGAATGCAAGGCGACCGAACCGTAACTCGCGGGCGTGCCGAGAGTCATTGCAGGAGTTTCGCTGTCGGCGTCGCTCCACCCGATGGTTCCGCTATACGCGCCATCGTCAGATTCCACAACCACTACCTCGTCAGAGGTCGGTGCGTTGTTCAGGGCCACAGTGACAGTAGCCGTTGTGAAGCCGCGGTGTCCGTCGGCAACGGTATACGTGAAACTGTCGGCAACCGGAGTCCCCGATGCGACGTAGGTGATCACGCCGCCTTCCCAGAACACATCCCCGTGGTCAGGGTCGCTGACACTTGCAATGACAAGCGAATCGCCGTTGGGGTCGGCATCGTTGGCGAAGGCGTCGACTTGGCCAAAGAAGGCGCCCTCACGAATCCGCAACGTGTCATTCGTCGGGACCGGATCGAGGTAGTGAACCACCTTGATGTTCACGGTCGCCGTATTGGAGAAGTATCCTTGGTCGTCCTCAACGTGATAGGTGAACGATACAGACAGGTTCCCGGGTTCTTCGTCCTCGGGGTCGGGGGTCGGCCAGTCATTCGGAGCCGGGGGAATATACCAGAAGGCCCCGTCGTCGTTCAGGTATTTCAACGTTCCGTATTCGGGCGCCTCATCAAGGACGGCCGTCAGTGTGGTGGAGGGGAAACGACCGTAGTCGTTCGCCACGACTCCCTCGGTTGCGTCGATCAGGAGATCAAACTCCACATCAGCTATATACGAATCGTCATAGGCGGTGGGAGTACGAATACCGAAGCCGACGCCCACTGTCTTGTCCTGAAATAGGTTGTCACGTGAGTGAAGCCCTTTTTAGGAGAATGT
>CBDUQP010000153.1:0-7228 GCA_965369385.1 uncultured Phycisphaerales bacterium | reverse complement strand
ACATGAAAACGATAATCAATTAACCCTATTCAACTTATGATGGGACAGCAGTGACCCGCTCTCTGACGCTGAAGCATCTTGTAGTGCCTTTCAGTTCGGTTATGCTGGATCGTTCGAAGAGCAAGGGCGACAGGTTGTATCCGACGTCCCCAAGCGTCTTGGGACGCGACGTTGATATTGCTGGCCATGCTTTTCCGCTGATAATCGTCAACTCGCCAATGCCGCCTGCGTGGTACAAGTATGTCCTCTTCGCCGTCGATGTCGTAGTTGAACAGACGAATCATGACCTGGCAATATGGTTTCTTCTACATGACAATAGGCACGGGGACGATGAGTATAGTGACATAACCGCTAGAGTGGTCTGGACGGATGGCCACCAGAGTATCATTCGAGCCTCTGCATTCTCCCGGGATTCCCCAACAAGAACGTGCCCGGATACCATCACCGGCTATGCATTGTTTGAAGGCCGAGCCGGATCAGATGTGGCCGATATCATCCTGAGCGTTGGCGACTATCGCAATCCCAATCGCTACCAGCTAACGGGAGGATTCAGTTGGTCGGCTATCTCCGGTAAGGTTGTGAAGGAGCCGACGCAGCAGCCGTTACTTGCAAGTGTCCAACCGTAGTCGTATCATAGGTGGTCAGCGTTTGCAGCAATGAGGAATGGAGACAAATGAGCATCATTCTCGGCCGCACCCACCAGCGACTTAGAGAATTCGACTTCGCCAAACTCTTCATCGAGGAGTTGGGCTGGGATTGCCATTCCGCCGCTCTTCAAGTCCCTATCGACGGTGAGAGCTACAGCCTGGTGGCCGTTGCCCAGACACGTGGCTTCGTCGCCTTCGTCTGTGCTGGAATTGACGGGCACATTCCAGAGTACCGGATTCGCCGAAAGATCAACATACAGGTTACGAAGTCGGCTCAGGAACACCTCATTATTTACGCTGACGGCGGCAAGACCACGCAGGTCTGGCAGTGGATCAAGCGTGAGCTTGGCAAGCCTGCCTCCTGTTGCGAACACACCTTCCATCACAACCAGTCCGGCGTAGCTCTAATCCAGGAACTGGGCCAGATCGCCGTCAGCCGTTCCGAGTCTACAGGGATTCTGCCCTACCATGCCAGTCGCACGCGGGCTTCCTTCAACATGGAGAAGGCTAGCATGCGGTTCTATGGTCGCTTCAAGACCGAACACGCCGCATTCCTGAGGTCCATCAGGGGTATTTCCGACGAAGATATGCAGACGTGGTATTCTTCAGTCATGCTCAACCGGCTGATGTTCGTCCATTTCATACAGAAGAAGGGCTTTCTGGCCAGCGACTGCGACTACCTCCGCACCAAACTCGCTGCCAGCCTGAACTGGGGAGAGAACCTTTTCTACAAGGACTTTCTATGCCACCTGTTTTTTGAGGGATTTGCACAAAGAGAAGCCGATCGCTCGGCTTCGACCAATCAGCTATTGGGCGCGGTACCATATCTTAACGGCGGACTCTTTCTCAAACACCGGCTCGAGCAAGCATACGGCGAAGCCATTCAGATTCCCGACTCAGCCTTTGCACGCATCTTCGAATTCTTCGACCAGTACCAGTGGCATCTGGACAAATCCCCGCTCCGAGACGACCGCGAGATCACCCCCGACGTGCTGGGACACATCTTCGAGAAGTCTATCAACCAGAAGCAGATGGGTGCTTACTACACGAAAGAAGATATCACAGGCTACATCAGCCGCAACACAGTGATCCCGTTTCTCCTTGAAGCTGTCAAACTTGAGTGCGAGATCACTTTCGAAGGCAAGCATGCCATCTGGTGGTTGCTGTCGGCCGACCCTGACAAGTACATCTACCCCGCCATGGGACAAGGCATAACGTGGGACATCCGACGAACGCCCTCACGGCGATTGAACAAACCTCTTCCGTTGCCGCCGGAGATCGCAGCTGGTGTCCGGGACGGAGGCAAGCGGACAGGCTGGAACAAGCCGGCACCGGCAGAGTACGCGCTGCCCACAGAAACCTGGCGTGAGGTGGTCGCCCGTCGCCATCGCTACGAAGTAGTGCGATCCAAGCTGGCCAACGGTGAGGTGCATGATACTGACGACCTCATCACGCTGAACCTAGACATCTGTCAGTTTGCCCAGGATGTGATCCAAGAGTGCGACACGCCTGAACTGCTCCATGCATTCTGGCATGCCCTCGAGCACGTTACTGTGCTGGACCCCACATGCGGCGGTGGGGCCTTCCTGTTAGCGGCCATGAGCATCTTGGAAGACCTTTACGAGGCATGCTTGGAGCGTATGGGAAGTTTCCTGGGGGATATGGAACGAAGCGGGAAGATGCGTCGACCACAGAGATTCAGCGACTTCCTCAGGGTCATGGAGCGTGTGGCCAAGCATCCAAGCCGGAAATACTTCGTCTACAAGTCCATCGTGGAGAACAACCTCTATGGCGTGGATATCATGGGAGATGCCGTCGAAATCTGCAAACTACGCCTATTTCTCAAACTCGTCGCCCAAGTCGAGCGGGCGAACCAAATCGAGCCCTTGTCCGATATTGATTTCAATATCCTCCCCGGCAACGCGCTTGTCGGCTTTGCCACGCTTGAAGCCGTTCGTCGGGCGAGGACGCTATCTGGAGGTGAGCAGTACCGAATGCTGCATCCAGATGAAGAGGCGGTCCTAGCCCGGATCGAGAAGCAGGCCCAAGACGTTGAACGGCTGTTCATTTTGTTCCGCCAGCAGCAAGCCGAGCTGGACGGCAGGATCGGCCGTTCCGACAAACAAGCCCTGGCGAACGGGCTTGAGAGCCTAGTGGACCAACTGAACCGGTGTCTGGCAACAAACTATGCGATTGACTCAGCCAATGAGACAGCCTATGCCAATTGGCTGAAGTCCCACCAACCTTTCCACTGGTTCGTCGAGTTCCAGGGCATCATGATTCGAGGCGGCTTCGACGTGATTATCGGGAATCCTCCGTGGATGGAGCATTCCAGTATCAAGCGAACCTATACCACGCAGGAATACGTAACGGAGAAGTGCGGGAACATGTACGCGATGTGCCTAGAGCGTGCCTTGGCCATCAGCTCACCTGCGGGAACACTCAGTCTTATAGTGCAGCTGCCCTTTGCCAATTCCTCTCGCATGACCCCGGCACGTTCACTCCTGAATAGGTCCAGTACATCTCTCCACATTCTGACATTCGATGACCGGCCGGGCAAACTCTTCGATGGCTTGCAGCACTGTCGCAGTGCTATTCTTGTTACGCGCAGAAGCCTGAGAGTGAATGATCGGCAGGTTTTCACCACCGGCTATCTGCGATGGTCAACCGACGCACGGGATACCCTATTCCATACACTTGAATTCACTGACCTCTGCAAGCCCCATATCTTCTCTGGACACTTCCCCAAGATCCTGACACGAATTGGGCAGTCGGTGCATGCAAAACTTGTTGGTTCTGGAGCCCAACAGCTTGGTGACACATTGCTTTTGGACCACACTGAGTCATTTGTTTACTATCAGGAGGCGACGCAATACTGGGTAAAAGCACTAATTGGGCTGCCGTACTACGCTAAGAATGGCAACGAGGGGACGCCAGCGCACGGGCGTACGCTCCATTGTCACGATAGCTCAACGTGTGCTATAGTGACGGCGATCCTGAACAGTAGTCTATTCTATTTGTATTTCATAGCATATGGCGATTGTTTCCACTTGAGCGACACCTTGGTGAGGTGCTTTCCTGTCAATCAGAAGGTCATGTGCGATTCTGACCTGGTGGAACTCGGCCGACTGCTGGATTGTGATCTTCGAAGGGGAGCAGTGAGAAGAACGATTGGAACAAGAGGTGGTGACCGAATCACTTATGATGAAGTGTTTGCTGTGAAATCAAAGGAGAACATTGACGAAATCGACCGCGTCCTAGCTAGGTACTATGGTTTCAGCGGCGAAGAGACTGATTACATTATCAACTACAACATCAAGTACCGCATGTCTACGATGTTCGAGGAATAGGCACGCACCGTGTGCGAGATTGGATCATGGCTGGGGTTATGTGTAATAGCCACTACTAGATCTGGCAGTTAGGCTACATTTTCGGTTGTCTGTTTGGTCGAGTCGAACAGTTTGCTCTTGGCTAGTTCGATCGGATCTTCGAACGTCTGCATCGGCGTCTTGCCGAAGCAGTATTTACCGCTGTGCGTTCGCTCGCGGTTGTACTGACTCATCCAATCATCCAGATCCGCCAGCAGTTCGTCAATGCTGCCATACAACTCTTTCCGGAACACGACCTGATAGAAGTCCTCCAGCATCGTCCTGTGGAAGCGTTCGCAGATGCCGTTGGACTGCGGCCGCTTGGCGCGGGTCTTGCTATGATCGATGTTCTCCACGGCTAGGTAGGGCTGACACTCGTGGTGCGACATGTTCCCACAGTATTCCGTGCCACGATCTGTCAGCATGTCAATGGGCGCTTCAAAATAGCCCACCCTTGCTGAGTTTTGTATAGCTCACTGTTTTTGCCTTTTTGCAAGCTGTTTCTTTGGTTCCGATTGCTTTCCGTTTTTGTCTTCTTCGGCTGATTTGCCTCTTGTTTCGCACGGTCTCTGAGGTGATAGCTGCGGCCTGTGATGGCGGATGAAGGCGTTGAGCCGATTGCCGTGCAGGTAGCGAAGGTGTTTATGAAGCGGGGCTATCGCGAGTAAGTGTCTTTGCCAGCAGCGGTTGAAGTCATCGCACAGTTCCGAGAGGCGTGGTGCCCATTCGGCCAGCAGTCCTTGCAATCGCTGGCAAGTTGCCGTCTTTTCCCGAACGAGGTGAGCTCGTAACCGCACCCAAGCTCGCAGTTCACGGGTCGGAGCCGATTCCCTGCGCACGGATCGGAGCCGGTGGTGATCTGCACGAGCCATGTCCGCAAGCACGTGGGCATCAAGCTGATCGTCCTTGGCGCCGGATGGGCGATGGCGGTCCCTGGCACGATCTGCACTCTTGGGATTTATGGCGTAGACGGTGTAGTTCTGGTCGAGCAGCCACGCCAGCAGCGCTCCGTCGTGCAGTTCGACGCCGACGTGAACTGCGGCGGAATCGGGTTCGAGGGCGGCAATGGCGGTCCTGAGTTCCGCCAACGCTTGAGCGTCATGTGCAACGGTGCTACGCGCCAGCACGCGACCCTTGGCGTCAAGTGCAAGAAGATCATGCTTGCTGCGTGCCCAGTCCAAGCTGACAAAGATCATGATATGCTCCTTGTTCAACAGTCAACGAAGAGGACATCGGCCCCTCTCGTCTTCTCGGTTCCCCTATGGCGGCCCTGCCGTTGCCGCGGCGGGCGACTCTGTACCGGCCGTTGAGAACGAGGTGGTCGTCGGCGGGCGGTCCCCTGGGCCTTCGTGGGGCTGGGGGGGGGCTGGCCCTGCCGGCAACCTGATCCACTATGCTGCAAGTCGTTTCGGGCTACGCCCTTCACGACTTGCAGCAACCACATTCTTCTTCGTCATTCCTGCTGGATCGGAGTCAGATTAGCCCACAGGGGGGGCACGTCACGGGAAAGTAAATGGCGATACAGGAATCGGGGACATCGGCCCTTCTGGTGCATGATGATCGCACACAGTCTCCTGCGGATGTGAGCATCAATACGTGAGAATAGCGATGCTCCCTTCCTGGTGCAAATCCGGAAATAGGCAACCCAGCCTCGCGGGTATTGGTTCAATTGTTCAGAGCACGAACCCAGCGATTGGCCCCATGTCCGAGGCGTAAGCTCACGGATGCGTGTATCCATTCGTATCTTGCTTCGTGCCGAAACATGAGCCTCTGCCTGACCTACTCGGTTTTACATAATGTGAAGACCCAAGAAGGAAACCCTTGCCGGGAGGGGGATGTTGCCGTAGAATTATCTTGTAGGGTTCATATAAGATGTGAAATGTGAACGTTTTATGGCATTTCTTTTGTTCGTTTTTCTCAATTCTTTGCCCGCAACTATCCGAAGAATCTGCCTCAATACCGTCGTGAAATCCTCTGATGTTGTCGGAATCTTCGTTTCAGGGGTTCGTGATTCTCTCTGTGCTCAATTCTTGAACTCGCTGTAACATCTTGTCCCGAAAGGCATTTAAGCGTCGGCTCCTTCATTCAAAGGTTCACATTCCACATCAATAATGAATGAAAGGAGCAATGCAATGCACATCGGAACATGAGAATCGGGAATTGGGTCCTTGACCCTACGAAGTACCTGTCACAGGACGACGCGAGCAGACTCTTGTCGCTTGCCAGAGATAGGTCGGACCATGGCCGTTCGATGGGACACAAGGTGGTCGTGCGGGATTACTTTATCATTCATCTTGCTCTGGGTACTGGTCTTCGGGTGATGGAGATCGCGGCATTGAAATGCGGGGATATCTTCCTCGGCGATACAGTGCCATCGCTATTGGTCAGAAAGGGCAAGGGTGGAAAGAGGCGGAATGTTTTCTTCAACAGTGTGTTCGGTACGCACTGCAGGAAGTACTTGGACTGGAAGCGAAGTATTGGCGAGACGACGCGGCCGGACGATCCGCTGTTGGTTTCAAGCAATACGGGAAAGACAATGACAACGCGAGCGATACAGAAGGCGTTCAAGCGGTGTGCGAAGCTGGCCGGGCTGTCATCGTTCTATTCGATCCACTGCCTGCGGCACACATACGCATGTCTTCTGTTGAAGGCGAGTAACTGGAACCTGCGGCTTGTGCAGAAGCAGCTTGGACACGCCAGACTGTCAACGACGCAGGTGTATGCCGACGTGATGATGCCAGATGTGAAGAAGGCCTTGGATCGGCTGCATCTCTAGAAGACGTTGAGACTACAGAAATGAATCATACGAGAGGGACGGAAATGAACAATCGGAAGAACATGTTGTGGCTTGTATGTTGTGTTATGGTGCTCATCGGTACGAGTGCTGAAGCGGCCGATGTTGTCACGGCGGACAATATTGATTCGTACATAATGAGTGTGGCTGGCAATAACATCTACACTCATACGACCATGTCTGGCTTCACTGTGGATGGGGCTCCTCATGATGACGTGTGGGCTGTCATTGTCTCGGAAATAGATGGCGAGTATGTGCTCAATGGCTATGGCGAGACGGGGCCTGGCGGGGTCGCTTTCCGCTTCACCATGTTTGGAAGCAGTGCGAATCCGTTTGTATCGGCCTCTCATGTCTTCATGATCATCAATGATGATGACCCGACATTGTTCCTGGTAAATATGGGGACTCTCATGCTCGGC
>CBDUQP010000152.1:0-7276 GCA_965369385.1 uncultured Phycisphaerales bacterium | reverse complement strand
AGACGAGAAAGAAATCTCGCACACTTGCCTCTGAGTCATTACTGACTAAAATATCGTCGGTTAGATGGAGTATAATACTTGAGATACAAAGCAGGCAAACCTTTGCGAGTAAAGAGCGGACGGGAGATTTCCCGCCTGTTTGCCGAGGGTCTGCGCGCGTCGGACAGGCGTATGATGGTCGTGGCGATTCGGCGGGACTGTGGCGATTTGCCGTCGAGGGCGGCTGTCGCGGTGTCAAAACGACACGGAAATGCTGTCAGGCGTAATCGAATCAAGCGGCTATGTCGGGAAGCGTTCCGCCTGTCGCGGCATGATTTGCCGGTGGCATGGGATTATGTGATCGTCCCTCGCGTGAGTGCGGGTTACGAGTTGGCGGGTTTGCAAAGTTCGCTCAAGAAGGTGGCGACAAAAATTGCAAACCGACAGATGAAGGAGTCAGACGGCGATGAGTAGGGTTCTGGCCAGATACGTTTCACAATGTCTTTGCAGGACGTTGGTTGCCATGGTGCGTTTGTATCAGCGCACGCTGTCTACATGGATCGGCGGGCACTGTAAATTCCGGCCTACATGCAGCGAGTATCTTATTCAGGCGGTCCAGACGCATGGGGCCCTGCGTGGCGTGGGCATGGGGCTCTGGAGGATCGCGCGATGCAATCCGCTATCACAGGGCGGATACGATCCCGTATGTGGATATCAGGAGGGCGGGGTCCATGAATAGCGAGAGCATTCCCGTCAGCATGGAGATTCTCCGCTCCTCAATAGACATGGGCAAGTTCGAACACGCCGCCGCCGCTCGCCGCAAGTCTGAGTCAATAATTGTGCGAATGGTGTTCTCCGATGGGGCAATGGGATATGGCGAAGCCCTTCCGCGTGAGTATGTAACCGGCGAAACGCTCGACACCGTCGTGAACGATCTGTGCAATCTGATCTGGCCTGCAATAGTTGCCGATGGGCTTGCATGGCCGGGCGTGTTGGTTGTTGATTCTTTGGGCAGATGCATCAACGCTGCGCTGGGTGCAGCCGACATTGCGACCTTCGATGTCAAATGGCCCGGGCTGGACAATTGCGACCCGGATATTGTGGCGGCTTTCGGCAAGGGTGATGCGGCAATATCGGCCAGGGTGTCAGGCGTGTTGGGGGCGTCCGATCCAGACAGGACCGCCAGGAAATTGCGTCTGATGAGGTGGGGCGGGCTGCGGGATTTCAAGCTCAAGCTTGGAATGGGCGATGATGTTGATGCTGCGAATCTACGGGTAGTGCATCGAAAGCTCGCAAGGGCGATAGCATGCGGAAAGTGCACGTTACGTGTGGATGTAAATGGGGCATGGGATGCAGAAGAAACACCCCAGCGGGTCGAGGCGTTGCAGCAATATGGCGTTTGCGTGGTGGAGCAGCCGGTGTATTGCGGCGCGGGTGAACTGGTTGAACTTGCGAGCAAGTGCGTCATTCCACTCATGGCCGACGAAACACTGCTTAGCGAGGTGGACGCACACACGCTTATCGCTGCCGGCGACAGGATATGGTGGAGCATTCGCTTGAGCAAGAACGGTGGGATTGTTCGTTCACTGCGGCTGGCGAGACTGGCAGAGGCCAGCGGGATTCCGTTCATCATCGGGTGCATGGTGGGCGAAAGCAGCATAATATCCGCGGCCCAGCGCCGGTTACTGCAATTCGCTCCTTCGCCGGTTTTCGTGGAGGGCAATTACGGACGATTCCTGCTTGCCGACGATCTGACGGCAAAGAGCTTGAGATTCGGTTACGCCGGACGCCTCAAGGCCCTTGCCGGATGCTGCCTTGGCGTGGTTCCCGCCCCGGCAAAACTGGATAGCTACACAACCAGCATAGCCCTGCTGGAGCGATGAACGGCAAATCGGTGTTAGGCATCGCACTTGCTGTCAACGCGTGTTGAAGCCCGCCTGCAAGGTTGTCTATTTCTGCCGTGCGGGCCGAAGGTCCGCTGGGTTATTAGCCGGGTGGTAAGACCCGACTTTCGTCGGGTCGCAGCCCCCGGATAGATGCTCCTACACCCAAAGCCCGCCGCGAAGGGGCGGGAGGTGAGCTGGCCTGCGATTCACATGAGTGTTGCTGCGAGTGTCATCCAGTTATCAGGCATCCAACTCTCAAACGCCCCAGCGTTTCAGCCGAGCTTCTTCAGGCTGGTTCGTTTGATTAATGTGGGGAGGAGGGATTTGCTGGCGACGATTGCGTCTGTATCCGAGAGGCTGGCAAGCATCGCATCAACTGCAAGGCGGGCGATCTCGCGGACCGGCTGGGCGACTACCGTGATCCCCGGTTTCATGAAACCAGCGGCCTGGAAATCATCGATGCCCGCAAGGCCGATATCGCCGGGGATGTCCAGTTTCTTCTGCGTGAGCATTTGGTAGGCTTTGATGGTGGCTATGTTGTTGAGGCCGACGATAGCATCGACGCGGCCGGCGTTTTCAAGGGCATCGCCAAGGTCCGTGATGCTCTGTGAGTCTTCCAGGGATTTGGTAATCTCGACATGTGCGACAATACTTTTGCCCGCGCCGGTTTGCTTGAATCCCTTAATGCGGTCAAGAACGCTGCGGTCATTGACTGATGTCTGCGATACCATCATTAACTTCTGGTATCCGAGTTGGGCCAGATGTTCGGCGAGCATGGCACCGGCTGCGATGTTGTCCATGCCGATATGCGGAACGCTGAGCTGCCAGGGTCGGTCAACGGAGATTACGGGCACATTTCTTTGCACTGCCAGGTCAATCCCGTCTGGCGATGAGGGTACCACTATCAGCCCGTCCACGGCGCGATCGACCAGATCGGAGATAAGGGAGCCCTGGAGTTCGCCGGATTCGTCGGTATTGCATATGAGCATACGATATCCGTTGTCGCGGGCAAACCGCTCCACATGGGCCGCCAACTCTGCGAAGAATTCATTCTGAATATTGGCCACCAGCAATCCGAGAAGGAATGTTTTTCCCATGCGAAGTGCGCGTGCCAGTGAGGACGGGCGATATCCGAGTGTGGTTGCGGCCTGCTTGATACGATCGATGGTATCGGGGTCGTAACTGTGGTTGGGGCTGGAGTTATTGAGGACACGCGAAACGGTGGAAGGGTCTACCTCGGCGAGTTTTGCGACGTCTTTTGCGGTTACTCGTGCCATTTGGTGTCTTTCAATCCCAGTGTATGAGGTCAGGATAACCTTATTGATCGCCAGTTGGCAATAGCATTTATTAGGGACGGTGCCCTATTTAATTGATTCTCTTTATTAGGGACGGTGCCTTATTTAATTCAGACTATTCCTATTTAAATAAGGCACCGTCCCTAATAAAGAGAATCGGACATTTAGATTGCTGCCGAAGGGGTATCCTGCTAGATTTGAACAAGCTAGTATCCCCGGCGGAGATGGACCGATGACACGCAGGCAAGACATTTACGCATCCCGTCGAAGAGCGGTAATGCGTCAGATACGCTCGGAGAAAGCAGATGCCATGTTGGCACTATGCCCGGTGGATGTGGCTTATTTGACGGGTTTTACGGGTGATGATAGTTGGCTGCTGCTGGGCGATGGTTGGGCGGATCTGGTTACCGATGGGCGATATGGCGAGCAGGCGGCCGGTGAGTGTCCGGGGGTGGATATTCATGTCCGCCAAGTGGCTATGGCTGAGGTATTGGGCATAGTCTGCAAGAGTCGGAAGGTACGCCGGATGGCGTTTCAGGCGTCTCATATGACGGTAGCGACGGCGGGCAAATTGGGGGACATAGTTGGTGCCAAGCGGATGAAGGGTGTCAGCGGTGTGGTGAGTCGGTTGCGTGCTGTGAAGGACGAGACTGAGATTCGCGTGATTCGAAAGGCCCAGCGAATTGCCTCCGAGGCATTCAAGGCCCTGATTTCCGTGGGCCGAAGTGCTTTTGTGGGCAAGACAGAGCGTCAGGTGGCGGCAGATCTTGAGCATTTGATGCGGTCTCACGGGGCAGACAAGGCGGCATTTGACACAATTGTTGCGGCCGGCGCTCACAGCTCTTTGCCTCACTATTTACCGGGCGAAACGGTGATTACGCGCGATCAGGCGGTGCTGTTGGATTGGGGTGCTTTGGTGAATGGCTACCGCAGCGACTTGACGCGGGTAGTCTTCACGGGTAGAATTCCGGCGAAAATCGGTGAGATTTACGAAATTGTGCATAGAGCCCAAAAGGCTGGTATTAATGCGGTGCGCCCCGGCGTTGCCGCAAAGTCGGTAGATAAGGCTGCTCGGGATGTTATAGCGGAAGCTGGATACGCGGACCGGTTTATTCATGGCGTCGGTCATGGTTTGGGTCGGGAAGTACACGAGGCCCCGAGCGTAGGTCGCCTGAGCACCGCGAGGCTGAAAAAAGGCATGGTCATCACTGTTGAACCAGGCATTTACTTGCCCGGCGTTGGCGGTGTACGAATAGAAGACGACATTCACATAACCACGGATGGGCGGCGTCGGGTTGGTTCGCTGCCATCGGATATCAGGGCAGTTACGCTTCGCTGACAGGCCTAGCAACGCTGAACGCACTGGAGAGCTCATGGACATTAAAGAACTCAGACAGCTTATACGCGCCATGGTCGAGAACGACTTGACCGAGGTAAATATTGAGGATGGCGAAAAGAAAGTGTTCCTCAAACGCGGGGTAGAAGGCTTGCCTATGGTTGTTGCCCCCCAGGCGATGGCCGCCCCTGTTGCACCGGTCGCTGCGCCTGCTGCCGCTGCGCAGGAACCAGTCAGCGATCTAATAGACGTTCCCAGCCCGATGGTGGGCACATTCTATTCGGCTTCGGACCCGGACAGCGATCCCTATATGTCGGTGGGCGACAAGGTCGGCGACGACTCGGTAGTCTGCATCATCGAAGCGATGAAGGTTATGAACGAGATCAAGGCAGAGTGCTCCGGGACTATTGCGGAGGTTTGCATACAAAACGCTCAGCCGGTCGAATTCGGACAAGTCCTCTTCCGCGTAAAACCCAACTAGTTCTTTCTAACGGAGACTCGTAGGTTCTTAGTACTCGTAAGTTGTTGCCTGCTCCCGATGTACATCGCTATTGCGGACAGGTTACTATCTGACATTCTTCCTGTTACGTACTACTAGTGTTATGTGACAGGGATGTTCCAGGTTTCGCCTACCTGCCCGCAAGGGAAGGAATCGGCCGGGAACGATGGGAACGGTCAATATTGCAGTTACAAACACCAGTGGCGAAGGAATTCCACACATGCTTTCACGCGTACTGATAGCTAATCGGGGCGAAATTGCCCTGCGAATTATTCGTGCATGCAAGGAGCTGGGAATAGAATCGGTAGTTGTCTATTCCGAAGCGGACAGCAATGCCAGTTATCTGCATCTTGCCGATGAGCGAATATGCATTGGCCCCGCTGCGTCTACCGAAAGTTATCTCAATATTTCGCGTATCATCGCGGCCGCCGAGATTGCCAATGTTGACGCGATTCATCCGGGATACGGATTCCTCGCCGAGAATGCTCACTTTGCCGAGGTCTGCCGCGATTGCAAGATCGAGTTCATCGGTCCCAGCGTCGAGAGCATGAGGATGCTCGGCGACAAGATACAGGCCAAGGCACTTGCCAAGAAGACAGGCGTGCCCATGTCTCCGGACAGTGACGGCGAAGTTGAAACCGTCGAAGATGCAGTCAAGATCGCCGCGAAAATTGGATATCCGGTTGCCATCAAAGCCGCCGCCGGTGGTGGCGGACGCGGCATCCGATTCGCGCACAACGAAGCATCGCTGCAGAGCTTCTTCAAGCAATGCCAGACCGAGGCCGAAGTTTCATTCAACGATGGACGCCTTTACATGGAAAAGTGCATCGAGGATTTTCGCCATATCGAAGTTCAGGTGCTTGGCGATCATTTTGGCAATATCGTGCACTTGTTCGAGCGGGAATGCTCCGTTCAACGCAGGCAGCAGAAGGTTATCGAGGAAACTCCAGCGCCCGGTCTGCCCAACGAACTCCGACATAAGATTTGCGACGCAGCCGTCCGCATCACGAAGGAAGCTGGATACTTTAACGCCGGTACCGTCGAGTTCATGCTCGATCGCGACGGCAAGTTCTACTTCCTTGAAGTTAACACGCGAATCCAGGTTGAGCATCCGATTACCGAGATGGTCACCGGTATAGACCTCGTGAAGTGGCAACTGAGAATCGCCGGCGGCGAGAGGCTGGATTTCACCCAGGAAGATGTCAAGCAGAACGGTGTGGCTATTGAATGTCGCATTAATGCCGAAGACCCCGCCCACAACTTCCGCCCGTCACCGGGCAAGGTTGAAGCGTTTGTGGCTCCGGGCGGAATGGGTGTTCGCTGGGACAGCCACGTCTACCAGGGATACAACATTCCGCCGACTTACGATTCAATGGTGGGTAAGCTGATTGTGCATCGCAATACGCGCCATGAAACAATCGCCACTGCAAAGCGTGCCCTGGACGAGTTCGTTATCTCCCCCACGAAGACTACCATTTCGCTCTGCCGCGACATTCTGGATCACGAGAAGTTCACAGATGGTGACTGGGATACGAAGTATATCGAGCGAGAGATGCTCAACGACTAGTGTTTTTGTACAGGCTATAACTCTTCACCCATCTGCAATACAGTGGCCGGGGCAAGTACGTATGTGCGCTTCGACTTGCCGCCGGGTGCCATGGCGATCCCGATGTCGAAGATCCCGAAGAACATCGGGGTACATCGGGACAGGGGGGCAGCCCTGATTACACCTCGCAACCAAGCACCATGGCGACCCACGATACGACTGTGTGTCGCCATGCCACCCGCGTATTAAACGCTTCGAAATCGCGAATCGTCGGTTTTTTGGAGTCGTGATTGGTGGTTGGTCTGTTTGCGATGGCACGTGGTGTGCGGCAGTGCGTCTTTGGTCGCGTAGGGGGACACGTATGTGCGCTTCGCCTGCGGCGAAGCTTCTTATACATGTCCCCGCTGGCATGCGGCAAGGTGTAACGACCGGGCCGCGCGCTGTCATATATCTACATACTGACCGCGGCTGTGGATTTGGATGCAGCGAATTTGGTGTTAAGAATTCCAAGCTGCCTGAATCACGCAACAAACTTCCAAAAGCGTTGCGTTTTTTGCGTCTTTTGAACATCGCTCGCGATTTTGCGTTTCGGTGCAATCTCAATCAAAACAGATACTTACGTTTACAAATCTTGCAATAATGTGGAAAAACCGTTTGTGCAACACCACTTTTTCATATTTTTTCCATAAAGGGCCGACGCTTTTGTCGAATCATCATCAACTCCTCCCGCTGCCT
>CBDUQP010000151.1:0-7443 GCA_965369385.1 uncultured Phycisphaerales bacterium | reverse complement strand
AGGGACTACTGCTGACAGATAGGAAATGTGTTACCCATGTATCCGGTCTAAAGTGTTACCCATGTTTCCGGTTGCACAGGGGCCCGGGCGGTGGTTACCCGGCCGGCTCGCGCGTGCTGCATGAAGTCTGCCACATTTTCGATATCATCCGCTGGATTTCCGGCAGTGATATCGAAACTCTCTACTGCGTGGATTCGCGTGACGATGACGAGATCATCACGCTGAAGATGAAATCCGGCTGCATCGCCACGATTCTCGATTCGGGTTACGTGCACCCGGATATGCCCAAGGAGCATCTGGAAGTCATCGTCGATCGCGGCGCGGTTATTGTTGACGATTTCGTTGAGCTGCGTTCGTATGGCTCGATGGACTACGATAACAAGTACACCTTTGACGGGCATTCGCACCCGAACAATGAGTTCATGCACAAGTTCGCCCTGAGCAGGCTAGGAATCAATGGGTTCGAGGCACTCCGCCGCATGCAGTGGGAGCTGATCCAGAAGAAGGACCAACTGCTGGCCGACGAGGAGTTCACCGACAAGGCCATGCTGGAGCGATATCTGAACGGTGGCGCGCCGAACCCGAATTACATGATCAACAAGGGATGGATACCGGCACTTGAGCACTTCGCCAAGTGTGCTGCCGATGGTACCGAATCCCGTAATGCGCGGGCCGCAGACGGACTGGCCGCCAGCGCCGCGGCAAACGCCGCCATAGAAAGTCGCACCAGCGGAAACGTAGTGCGATTCTAGTTTTTTGTAACGGCGATGGCGTATTCGGTTCGTTAGCCAGCGATGGCGAGTTGCATTCTGCGGCGTTTCGGGCGTTAGTCGGCCAGGTTCACTTCCACTACTGCGCGTTCGAAGTTGGCAGCCGTGATCAGCGGGTGTGGCTTCAGGCGGGCCATTGCTGAGATGAACCTGTCGGGGATTATCTGAAGCCGAATGTTATAGTGCGTGGCGATTTCATTGAAATATGTTCTCGCCAGTGCGATGCGCTGCTCGGTCTCCACAAGACTTGCCTGCAAGTTGCCGAATGCGTCGCTCGTTTTCAGTTCGGGGTAGGCTTCCTTGATTGCGATCAGGCGTTGTGCGCACGGTTTTGCGTCTTCGCCTGCTTCGCCCGGGGCGGTTACGTTCATCTGGTTTCGCAGCTCGGCCAGCGACTGGTGCACGGTCTTCTCGTAATCGCGAAGTCCCTTCACCACGTTCACAAGTTGCGGAATCAGGTCTGTTCGCCGCTTGAGCTGCACGTCAACATTGCTCCATCCCTGGCGCACTCGCTGACGCAGGTCGATCATGCTGTTGTACGCCACCCACACCCAGCCGACTGCCCAAACGCCGGTCGCGATGGCGGCCGCGGTTATGCAGGTTCCAGTCACATCGGGAGAGTTCACGCCGGCTGCTCGGCCGCCTACAAGCCAGCCGAGCCCCGCCAGTACAACGGCTGCAATGCCAAATGCCCAGAATTGTATAGTAAGTCCGCCGCTGATCTGCTCTTCGGACTTGGTTGATATCAGGAACATACCCGCGTGGCGATCGTGGGCAATCTCTGGGGCTACGACGTCTTCGCGCAGGCGTGCGTGGCCCATTATATAGAGATTGTCATGCAGCGGAATGGTCCGCTCGATGAACCTGCGGCGATGGTCGGAATCCATGATCGAGTGTGCAGGGCCCTTGCCGTAATACATGGGGTCGCCCGGCCCGCAGCCGTGGTTGAGCGCGGTTTCGGCCTGTATCTTGGCACCATCGGGATTCACACGAATAACGCCGCAATCGTCACGCAGATAGAAGGGGATATGCTGCTTGTCGCTGTCGACGGTCTTCCAGCCGCTCTTGTGGACAGTTCGCGTCTTGGTCTTGCCCTCGGAATCGGTGTAAGTCTCGGTCTCGGTGCGTGACCAGCTTTCTTCCACGGTCCATGAGTAGTAGACGCATCGCGACTCGGTGAGATAGCTGCTGATAGGGTGTTCGGCTTCGGCGGTGCCTTTGATCTCGACCAGACCTATGAAAACGCCGGCTGTCTTGGACGTGGGAATGTTGTCGATGAGGCGTTTCTTGTGATTCGCCCGCAGTCCAAACACAAGAAGCCCGGCCGCGATCACAACGCCACCCCATCCAAACACAGCGGGATCAACCGCCAGCAAGCAAATCGACAAATCACTCATATCTTCTTCTCAAAAATGTGAACGGGGACTTGGGTTGGTCCTGCTTGTACGAGTTCGGTTCTATACGAAGCGAAGGGGCTGTGTTGTATTGTTGTTCCCTTGTGATTCCGGCCCAACGAGAATCCCATTTCGGCAAACAGGAAGAGATACCAGCCAATCAGACGCGGATGAAATCTCAGCAGTGGGCCAGCAGTAATGATCCAGCGACCACCCGGCCGCAATACTCGGAGATATTCGCGTATTGTCTTCTTCTCGCCGTAGTAGGGCATAGGGAATGTGTTTATGATTGTCCCTACGCTCTCGTCTTCAAGTGGCATGTTGCGGGCGTCGCCGCAGATTACCTTGCCGGTGAGCTTCTTGCGTTCCAGACGTCTTTGCGACGCTTGGGCCATCTGTGGCGATAAATCAATCCCGATGACATCGTGACCTTGCCCGGCCAGGTGCGCCAGCAACCGGCCCTGGCCGCAGCCGGCCTCCAGCACCGGACCGTCGCCAACAAACTGCTCCGCAACGCAGGTCCACTTGTGATAGAGTCCGCCCGAGACAATCCAGGCGGCAGGATCATAGGCCCATGAGCAGTCGGTGTACAATCGTTCCAGGATCCATCGCATCGGCCTCGAGACATGACTGTTGTCAGAACTCTTCATCCCACTATCTCCCTATCATCACTTCGCATCGCAAATATGAAAGTGCCCGATCTGTGCGAGTATTGCATTATTGAAGATATTACATTTGGCGACGTGAGTTTGCGAGTTGTTTGTGTTTAACCAGGGTACCATAGCGACGCCTCAGGGGTCGCCCTAATCACAGATCGCAATCGATATCATGGCGACCCACGATACGGCTGTGTGTTGACCTGCCACCTGCCCCAAAGACAGTAAAAACTTCTGAACTTGCCGATCCTACAGTACGATCTGGCGATACATTCAAGGTTTATTCCGTCAAGATCCACAACATGCTGGTGTTTCTTTCCCTTTAGTGATAAGTGTATTATCGTATTCTGGCTTCTGACGCTATGTAAGAAACAGACGGTTGGCTCAATCTCATAGTTATAAACCGTTTAGCAATAATTGTTTATATTGAGGCAGTGATGAACGAAATAGTTATATCCGACTTCACGCGTATCGTTGAACAGCAGCACATCTCGGCCGAATCGACCAAAGGGAAATGGTGGTCAAGAAGCTATAAGACCCCCGATGGGAAGATCGGCCAGATGCTCTGCGCGGAGCAGCGCGATATGGATGATCCCGAATCATGTCTTGTTGCTCCGATAACCTTGCCGCTTGATCTCAGCGGGTATTACCAGATTTGGATCGGTACTTATCGGCCTCGTTTTGGCGGCGGGCTGGATGTGAAACTTTCGGATGAGGACCATTTCAGATTTCTGGATCCACAGCAGGTGGATATGCAGGATCCCGCCAACGATCACAGCGGAAAACTCGTTGAGATGCTCTTTCATGAGGGCGTGGATCTCACTGGAAAGGATTTGGTGTTCCAGCAGCCCTACGGCACATACCAGAGTCTGTATTGGGGTGATTGCAAGGCTCATCTTGCGTACGTCAAACTGATACCGCTTGGGGAGGATGATATCGCCAGACAGAAGGAACGCCAGGGGCGCCCCAAATTGCCGTACGGTTATGATATGGACGGCTTTTCGCATTTCTGGCTGTGGGGAACTGAGGATCCTCAATGTGTTGAGAGGCTGATAGAACCTTTGCGTTACAGCGACGCTAGTTTCTGGTCTTTCTGTGTGGGGAATGTTGGCGGTTTCGGCTGGGTGCCTGAAATGCCCGGTGATATTGTTGATCCTTTGCGTTTCTCTCCAGAGATGGGGGGCGGGCGTTTGGGAGACCATCGCTTCGTTCGCATTTCCAAAGCCTTCGAGAAGCAGTACGGGAGTATGAGTGGTGCGGTTCGGGCGCTGATCGAACGTTCACATGAGATTGGCGTGGAGATGTATCTTTCTGTGCGGATGAGCCAAGGTGCCGGCAGAGGCCCTTTGTTCAAGCAGCATCCTGAATGGAAATTGCCCCGGAGAGAGGATGGTGTGATGTGGAATTTCGCCATTGCGGAAGTGCGTAAGATCGTTCACGACGAAATTTGCTGGCTGGCTGAGAATTTTGATTCCGACGGGATATCGCTGGATTTCTCGCGGCTGGCGGAATACTTCGAGTTGGAAGAGAAGAACAAGTTCGAATTCATGAATGATTTTGTGCGCAGTGTTCGTCAATCCTTTGACAGGATAAACCTGGCTAAAAAGGCGGCCGGTAAACCTGAAGTCAAACTGATTGCAACGTGGGTAGAGAATACGGGGTATTTGAAACGCATGTGGGATTGCGGACACTTCTTCCATGAACAGGGATTGGATGTTCGCACGTGGTTGGAAGAGGGCTGGTTCGATATCATAATGCCCGAAGGCCCGGGAGTGGAACGCTACACGGCCATCGCCAGAGACGACATATGTTACCCGCCGCGTCCGAGCAAACCGTCCAGCACGAAAGTCTATTTGCGTAAGGAACCTCATTTCAAATTCGGCGCAGCCGATGCAAATATGGTTGAGTGCGACCCGTCTTCAGAAGAAGACAAGAAGGATATCCTGCGCTACGGAAAACTGGGCCCGCTGGAAGTTTCGAAGGGCATGATCCACTGGATGAAATCCAAGCCGGATGGAATCTTCATGTTCAACTTCGATATAACCTCGACCAATCTTAACCGATTGGGAGATGTCGATGATATGAAACAGCGGGTGTCTGATAACTGCCCATTTGCAATGATAGACCGCGATAGAATCGAGTTTCTGTCCTAGCCGATGCCGGCGGGCAGAGTGGCGATTCTCGCTCTCCGGGCGAATTCACATCGCAAGTGCAACAGCGAGACAAGAGATCAGTCGTGATGGATGTTCTTGGCAACTATCTTGGACAGTTCGATGCTGTGGAACGGTTTGGTCAGGACGCCCAGAGCTCCGCAGTCCAGCATCTGGCGTTTGGCTTGCGTGTGGCTGAAACCAGATGACACGACCACTCTGACGTTCGGGTTGATTTGTTTCATCTCTTTGAATACGTCCAACCCGTTCATTCGGGGCATGATCAAGTCGAGGATTACCAGGTCGATGTCTTGGTAGTGCTCGCGATAGTAGTCCAGACCAGCAACTCCGTCAAAAGACATGGAGACGGAGTAGCCCAAGTTCTGCAGGAAAGTCATGACAAAGTTTCGAACACTCTCCTCGTCATCCACGACCAGGATGTGTCCGGTTCCCCTGATCGGACTCTCACTGGATCCTGTCGGAGCAGATGTGTGGGTATGTGCAGCGGCATGGGGCAGCAGGATCGCAAACGTTGTGCCTTGGTCCAGTTCGCTATAGACCCTTATACTACCGTAGTGGTTCTTGACGCACCCGTAGACGCCGGCCAGGCCAAGGCCTGTTCCCTTGCCCACTTCCTTCGTGGTAAAGAACGGCTCGAAGATTCTCTTTTGCGTCTGGGCATCTATGCCGATGCCAGTGTCGGCGATGCGAATTTCCAGGAAGTCGCCGGGCATTACATCGTAGGGGTATCCGTTGCAGTCGGTTTGAGAAAGGGTCACGTTCCGGGTGGCGTAGGTCAACACACCACCTTCGGGCATGGCGTCTCGAGCGTTGACGCCCAAGTTAAGCAATGCGTTTTGGAGTTGCGTCGGATCTCCCATGACGATGCCCGGAGAAGCTTGCAGTTCCATCTGAATCTCAATCCGCCGGTCGATGCTGTGGGTCAACATCGTGACTGTCTGAACTATGATGTTGTGGATATCGACGGGTGCGACCTGCCACTTGCCCTTGCGTGCGAAGGCGAGCAGTTGCTTCGTTAGATCAGCCGCCCTGTTGGCACTCCTGATGATCTCGTCGACAAACAACGCCTGCTTTCCGTCGGGCAAGCTCATCTTCAGCAATTCCGCGTTGCCCTGAACGGCCGTGAGTATGTTGTTGAAATCGTGAGCAACTCCGCCTGCGAGTTGCCCGATAGCGTCCATCTTCTGCGCCTGTCGGAGCTGCTCTTCGAGGCGAGTCTGCTCTGTGATGTCTACCCACTGAGCTACTACATACAGCAGTTCGCCTTCGACGTTTAGTATGGGAAACATCGACACGTCGATGTACACATCTCGCACGCCCTCGAAAGCGACGTCACCAGCCTCCGCCGCTTTCCACGGCAGGACAAAACGCACAGGTTTGTGCTTCTCAAAGACATTGGTCACCGAGTGCATAAAGCCATGTTTCTTAATATTTGTGTCTGTCAACACATTGTACTTACCGAGGAGCTGTTCACTCGTTACGTTCAGAGTTTCATACAGGGATTGGTTTGCTCTTATGATCGTTCCGTCCGGGGTGGCTACCCACATGGCGAACGGACTCATATCGACAATCGTATCGAGAAAAGACACTGCCGCCGTGAGTTCCTCTTCCGCCCGCTTGCGATCGGTAATATCGCGATCGATACCACGGTAGCCCTTGAGATTACCGTCCGGGCCGTACACAGGCACACCGCTGGTCTCCATGACGATCTCGCGACCATCAGCGTGCAGGCATGTGTTCTCGATACACTCGAACGGTTCGGCGCGGCTGCCAAAGTCATGGAAAATCGCCGCAACACGCTCAGCTTCGGCGGGGGGCATTATATCGAACGCCATGGTCCCGATCAGATCATCCGGTTCGCGTCCCAGTATATCTCTTGATCTTGAACTGACGTACGTATACACGCCATCACGATCCACTTCCCACAGCCAGTGACCGGTACTCTCAATGAGTTCGCTGAGCCGATCCCTGCTGCCCCAAAGTTTCTCCGCTGCCTGCGATTGGCTTTCTTGTCCGGCCGTCAACTCGACCAACTGCCGGCGAAGATCGGTTACTTCCTGCTGCAACTGTTCCCTTGTGGGCTCAACGTTACCCATTAGGTGGCTCCGATCTGGTCGCGGCTGCTTTCATAAGATTATTATATTCCGCCTGATCGCAATGCCCCAATTTTCTGCGAGTGCCGCTCCCACGGATATTTCGTCAGAAATGAGCAATAGATAATAGCTAGAAGGCGGTAGTGCTTGTAGAATAAGGACTTACCGAAGTTCCATTCCTCAAACCCCAAAGACTTCGATATGACAAAGCGAAACAGACGACTACTGAGGTTATCCAGTCTCGGCCGCAAGAAGATTCAGGCCGATTTCGATGGCGGCCAACTCACCTCGGATGCAAATTTCACTCGCTGGTCCATTACACGGGTCTCCATCCAAGGCATAGCTGATGCTCCTTTCAG
>CBDUQP010000150.1:0-7504 GCA_965369385.1 uncultured Phycisphaerales bacterium | reverse complement strand
CAATGTGTTACCCATGTGCCAGGACTAAAATGTTACCCATGTTCCCGATTGCACAGTTTTGGGGCCGTTTCCGGGGGTTCCCTCCCGTTGGTCGGTCACACCCCGGCTTACTGCCCATCGGACCATTCGGCCCGAACGACCAACAAAACAGACGGCAGTGCCATTGGAGACAGTCCCCATTTTAGCTTGATAGAGATGCTGGCTGCTCCTCGCACAAGGCTTGACACGGAAGCACTGTTTTGGGAGGCTGTCTGGCGTCTGAATGAATGATTGGAGATACGTATGTCCCGTGTGGCAGGCATGCACAGGTTGGTGGTGGCTCGCAGTCTTGTGACGTTGGCAATGCTGGCGGCGATGTGTGTGTTTGCCGGCGGATGCGGCGACCGCACGCAGAAGCTTCTTGGGCAAGTCAGGGATGCGGAGTCGGATTTTGCCAGATTCAAGGCCGTGCTGCGTCTGCTCGAGCACTACGAGAGCACTGGAGTTCTGCACGAGGTGAATGCGACGAATGTAGAGGCAAAGCTGGGGGTGCAGTTGACGCCGGTGAACCGACTGGACGAGGGCCTGGTTGTTCCGTTTCCTGACGATTCTTTAATTGAGGCCGGCAAGGGCGGTAGCTCGCCAAGAATATCTGCCAAGTCGAAAACTCCCACCGCTGCGCTGCTGGTTCCCGGTGCGACTCCCGGTTCACTTGTTGGCGCATTGCGATTCGGGGAATACGGCAAGATGATTGCCTTGAAATTCAACAAGGCCGACGGGCATTTGCTGCGTTGGGCGGAAATCGAGTATAGATCAACGTCTCCGGAAGACCGGCTGCGGCATTACCGGGAGGCCGTCAAGGCAAAGAAACCTGCGGGGGTGTAATGCCGCTATTCAGCCCGTTGGGCAGCCGCATTTGCTGGTTGCGTATAGGTGATGGCGGGCAGGTCTGCCGGTAATTCGGGGATCGGTCTGCTGTTCTTCCCGTATGCGTAGATTCCGATTGCCGCGCAGGTAAGTACGGTGGCTGCGAGTCTCTTGAGAACCACATCCCGTGAATTGCGGGTCTCCAGATGCACTATGCCCATGTGCGACAGCAATACGCCCAGCAGGATTGAAAATATTCCTCGCATGGATTGCAGTATGCCACCGTACACCGTGCCGACTATCGAGAAACATGAGAACAGGCACACCATCGCCAGTAGCCAGGATATGGCGAAGGGGATTGCCCTGGGCAAGTCCTTGAGTGGTTTCTTGCCCGACAGAGGCAGTAACGCCACGCCGACGATCCCGCACAACACGTATGTGAGCGCCATGGCAAACGCGATTGCATGCGGCTTGGACAGGTACTCCTCCATCGACTTGACGCACTTGAAGATGTTTGTGTCCGATATGGCGTAGCACACCGCCGAAAAGATTATCGCCACCAGGCTCTTCCAGGGCAGTTTGCCTCCCGTGCAGCTAAGTATGTAGGCCGCCAGTACACACGTTGCGACTCCGAACCACTGCAATAACGACTGTGGCTCGTTTAGGAAGATGATCGCGATGATGGCGAGTACGGGAATCTTGATCGCCAGCAGTGGCGACACTCGCGACGCGTCGGACTTCCGCAAGGCTATGAATATTGCGCACTGGCCGGCCATGTATGCGAAAACCATCTGCGCAAGTACTCCGGCGAGGGAAATCAGTGATGGCATGTCCTCAGGCCAGATGAATGGGAGAACCATCAGAGATATCAGGCCCATGGCGATATGTCCGAGTGCCAGCAATCTGATGGCGGATCGCCCCTCGCTGACGAAAACTCGCGTGCTGAGGAAGCACAGCGAGTGAAAAACGGCCGCGCCCAGGCCAAAAAGAATACCAGTAGTCATCGTCCTGTCATTGCTCCACAGTGTTTTGCATCTTCGCGGGCCCGCCCGCGAGTGAGGCAGGCAGGATACACGCCATGTGTCGCCATGTCTACGGGCAGGCACAAAGCAGCGAAAATGGAGCAGAAGCAGGGTGTTTGCTGGTCTTGCTCTGGGCATCAATATAGTGGATGATACTTCTTTGGCGGAAATCGTGTCTTCCGCGGGTTCATTTATACACGCACGGGAACAGCCGGTATGACGAAAATGCTTGCAAGAGTTAGTGTTGCGATGGTTGTGTTGATCGCTTTCGTGGCGTGTTCGAGCCCGACAGTGGCGGGCGACGCGAAGGTGACCGCCCGCTACGGCGAAAGTGCCCGCGGGACGATTAACGGTCTTCCGCTTCTTGTGCTTCGTGGTACGCCTAGTCAGCGGGGACAGGCCCAGGGCTTTTTGTGCGCCAGGGAGATCATTCTGGGGATCAGTGAGTACATTGTGCCGGTCTGCGAGCAGATTGCCCGCAAGAAAAAGGGCGGCAGCTACGAGACAGTCATAATCCCCGCAACCAGAGCATTCAATTGGCCCGCCGATGCGCAGGCAGAGATCAAGGGCATTCTTGAAGGCGTCCAGAAGGCCCTGCCGGACAAGAAGGATCGCATTATCAAGTCCTTGGGCAGAGAGATATCGCTCGATGATCTGAAGGCAGCCAACTGCCTTGCGGATCTGATGAAGAACGGCTGCAGCAGCTTTGCCGCATGGGGCAAAGCCAGCAGTGACGGTAATATGATTGTCGGCAGGAATCTGGATTACAAGGTGAACGATGCGATGCTTGCCTTGCAGTGCATAATGGCTGTCGAGCCGGCCGACAAGGGACTCAAACCCACCCTCGGCGTATCGTGGATGAGTTCGGTTGGATCGTTCACGGTTATGAACTCTGATGGGGTTTTTGTGGCGATACACGACGCTCGAGGGCGGTCGAGATCGCGAAAGAACGGTTGGACTCCTCGAAGCATCGCCCTGCGAAAAGTAGCTCAAACCGTGGGCCAGAATCCCATCGTAGCAGACTCGGCGAAGCTGCTGCGAAATGCACCTGTGCGAGTGGGCAACGCCATTTTGGTTTGCGGGCGGCCGGACGGGAAAGGGGATGCCCAGGCGGCAACCATGGAGTGGGACGGAAACCTCACAGGCCGCGGAGTGACAGTTCGGCCGCCAGCGAAGGGCAGGAACTGGCTCGTAACGACAAATCACTACGTGTCGCGGAAGGGTGCGTCGAGAGGCAGCTCGTGGTCGAATAAGCGGTGGAATATTCTTAACGCAAGGCTCAAGGGTTCCAAGCCGAAGAAAATAGACATTGCCCAGGCGAAAGCCATGATGAATAGCGTGGCTTCGGATAAAAGGCTGACGGTTCACTCCGTGGTAGCCCAGCCGGACAAACGCCGAATGTTCGTGGCACTTGCTCCTGACCGGAAGACCCCGGCTACAAAGGGCGAGTGGAAAGAGGTTGTCTGGGATGACGTATTCAACGCGGCGAAGGCTGGGGCAAAGTAATCAAACGGCTGCATCTGGGATCGCCGGAGACTCGTTATCACCGGCGATCCCAGATATGAGTATCACTTCGCCGCCTTTTCAACCGTCAGGAAGTTCACGAATACGTCGCCGGTGTCTTTGGGGAAGAGTACCTTGATCGTGTGCGTGCCGGGTTTGCTGATGTTTATGATGGCTTTTTCTGTGCGGACGCCGGGTTTCGTGTAATCAAGCACCGCCTGCCTCTCGCCATCCACCATAATGTGCAGCACAACTGTGCCTTTCACTTCATCCACGTGTCCGCTGGTTCTGCTATTTGCGTTCACGCCAAGGCGATATTTGCCGGCCTCGGCGAATGGGATATCATATTCCATCCACGCGCCGCCCCAGAACATGGCGATGGAGTTGCCGCTGATGTGACCCGGTGCGCCCGGGCACGGCCCCTGCGTTCTGGGAGCGTCGGCTGCCCATATCAGCGTGGTTCCTTCCTTGGTCTGCACCTGCAACTGGAGTGCGGCCACAGCAGGCGTCTCAGTCAGCCCGGTTGCCGTAGCGATAATCGCCAGCGTTTCGCCGACAGGGGCATCGATGGACGGGGCTATCGCCAAGAGTACGGAAATCTGTTTGCCTGCCGGCACGGTTACTTCGGTGTTCTTGTCGGCACGTGAGATTGTCGGCGGTGTCTTCAGTGCGATGGTTACCCGCTTGGGCTGCTTCGTGGGATTGTGCAGCAGCAGTGGGATGACTAGACGTTTTCCCGGCCGGGCTGCTACCAGTTGCCGTTTGAACTTCGCCAGCGGGCGGACGGCGGACGGTTTCTTGCTTGTCACGAAGCACACGGGCGAGGGGCTGAGCTGGACTATCAGCTTACCGTTCCGTGTATTCAGCTTGGCACGATTCCCCATCAGGTCAACTTTGGTGACACTGCTTGCAAGCCCTTCCACCACTGCCGAGCTCTCTGCAGACGCCCACATCACGATGATGTCATCTTTGCCCTTAACGCTGAAGCGATAGGCGTGCATGTCGGCGTTTTCGCTGTAGATCTTTGTGCAGCTCCTGTCATGGAAGAGTCTGATAAACGTGCCGAACACGAAAAACGCCGGCCGGGGCGTGCGGTCTTCGGCCTTGATATTGCCCCAGATGTTCATAGTGGGGTGGGCGTCGATATCTCCCCATGCCAGCAGCTTTCTGGGGTTCGCTGCCAATGCTGATATCAAAGCCTTGAAGCGTCCTTCCGCTTGGACGGTGGCGCCAAGCATCGAGCGGTTCGGCACTGTATTTCCGGCATGCTCGGTTATCCAGAGTGGCATTGTCTTGCCGGTCATCTTCTTCATGTCGGCCCGGAACGTGGCGACTTTGTCAGTTCCGGAGTAGTGAATATCGAGCACGTCGAAGTAATTCGCCCCGCCGGCCGCCAGCACGCCGCGGAAGAAATCCGCGCCTGTTCCCTTACCCGTATAGGCGAATCCGCTGGGGGTAATAATGATGCTGGGGTCAACTGCGCGAATGCGCTTGTGGCTTCCCTTAAGGATGGCCGCGTAGTCGGCGGCGGTGCCGGTGCGGAACCATGACGAGTCTATCTCGTTCCAGACCGACATGTACTTCAGCCAGCCCTTGTACCTGCGGGCGATTGCTTCGATGTAGTTGAAATAGTCCTCGAAGTATTCCTTCTTCATCATCCAGTGGGTGAAGTCTTGTGGGTTCGTGGAAGGGCTTGCCCAGCGGGGGATGCGGAAGGTGGTCGGGATCATCTTCATATTGTGCGCCTGGCAGACCTTCTTATATTCGTCGAACCAGCGCCAGTCGTACTTACCGCGTCTGAACTCAAGCATTCGCCACTCGAATTCAGTGCGGACAAGGCGCACGCCTTGCATCGCCAGAAGCTCGGCCGCGTCTTCGCTGAACTCGGCGCTGTGCGTGTAGTGATCGGACCAGGTGACATTGATGCCGATGCGGTTGTTGTCTGTGGGCGGTTGGGGCAGTACGCCGCCATCGAGATATGCCTGCCCGTATCCCTTGATGTCTATCAGCACGCGATGGAAGCCAAGTTTCGGCGTGAAGCGGATCGTTCGTTCAGCGGGCGACTTGGCGGTCTTCGGCGTTTTCGTCGAAAACTTCTGTTGCCAGGAATCCAGTTGTGTGCGATTGCCTTGCCAGTCGAGCGTGGATGCGGTAATGGCGGGGGAGGCATCGTGGTCCGATGTGATTGCGAGTGCGTACTGGCAGGGCGAGCCGGGGCGGAAGATGTTGGCCGGGCGTTTGGTAGTGAGCTTCACCTGAAGTACGCCGGCATCTGTGACCAGCAGTGTGGTGTTGCCGACGCTGGTTGGCCCGCGTTTGCCTGTCTTGACGGTGCAACGCAGAGTCACCGGCCGGAGTTTCGTACAGTTGGAGAAGTCCATCTGCACGGCTTGCCTGTCCACCATTCGCCAGCCTTCTACTCTCAGTATGGGCATTACGATGAAGCGCATGGCCTTGGCGGGAGTTAGGGTGTATTCGCGGACGGTGGGTGATATTTCACGGATATCCACCTTCAGCAGGCCCGCGGTGCGGGGGAGGTTCCGATGGTCAGGGTGTATCGAGTGAACCGAGATTACCTGCGACAGCGGCTTCCCCGGCTCGGGCGTTGTGTCGCAGAGTTCAACATCAACTGTCGATGCACCGGGGGCGGCTGTGAGACAAGTGTTTGCTGAGAAAACTGTTATAACGATGCCCAGAAGAGCCCAGATCGTTCTGCTTGCTGCTACTGTCTGTTTCATACCTTTTTCCTTGACAAACCCCACTGTATTGTGTACGATAATACAGTAATACACCATATGTGCGTAGTGTAACCTGTAGCTGGCGTGCTGTCAAATGCATTGGCGTCTTCGCTTCGGATTGATGTGATGTTGGGAGCAAAGATTCTGGATGCCAGGTAACCGCTGGCCGCGGGTGATGTGTTTGTATAATAGGTACTGAAAACAAGGAATCTCAGCCATGGACCACAAACTGACAGGTCAATTCTCACGCCGCTCGCCCCGGCCGGGAGCCTTTACGCTTATCGAACTTCTCGTGGTAATCGCGATCATAGCGATCCTCGCCAGCTTGCTGCTGCCCGCGGTGGCCAAGGCCAAAGCGTTGGCCAATGAGGTGTCTTGCCTGAGTAACGTCAGAAGTTTGATGACGGCCTTCCAGATGTACTCGCAGGAAGATGAAAAGGGCAGATTGCCCGCTGCCCGCAATCGTCCCTCCTGGTATCGTTGGTGGGACGCAATGCTCATTGAAGCGGAACTCGCCTCGCCAGGCATATTTCATTGTCCGGAAGATGCAGTTGTACGAACTACAGGTGATCGCTGGGGCAAGACTCCAGGCGACCCTCGCACTTATGTAGTCAATTCCTATCTTTGCTACGAACTTGGTGAATTAGTTGGTGCGAAAACAGCTGGCGGGGCATACTGGGAACTTGACGCATCCCCTGACGAACTGATCGCAACGGTTCCCTATTTCCCGAATCCAGACACCATGGTTGGCGCAACGCAGGCGGCTCAGATAGCACTCAAGGGAGGCATGATGGTCGCCTTTCAAGATAAGGACGTAGCACGCCTGCATCGCAACGCAAGTGTAGCCAACGTGGGCTTCGTCGATGGTCATGCGGAGGGTGTGGACTATGACACTGGGGGATGGCAAGACCCTTTGACCGCCGCCCGCTTGGCCATCCACAAGCTATATTGGACAGGGAAGTAGTACTGATCGGTCGGGCTGGGTGATCGGCGCGGTTTTGGCAGACTGTGTTTGGGCGGGCGTTGATTGAAGGCGAGGCAGTTCTGTTCCAATGCTGTCCGGCATGAAGATTGCACAGGCGGGTGGCGCGTGCGGGTGAGGATTGGCCGGTGAACGGATGGGCTCCGGCCCGCAGGGCCGGCAAGAACTTAGACGGAGGCATAAGCCTCCGGACAAGGCATGCAAGAATAGCCAAGCCCCAGCGGGGCGATACAAGGATAATCCGAAATGGCCGTGTTCTTTTGAGACCGTGAATTGCTGCCTGTCGGAGAAACGCCTGCTCGCACCGAATCGCCAGCCAAACAAACACGTATCGCCCTTTCAGGACTCTGTTTCAACGTGGCCGCCGGATCGGAGGCTTACGCCTCCGCCTAGGATCTGGTCCGAACCGGTAA
>CBDUQP010000149.1:0-7510 GCA_965369385.1 uncultured Phycisphaerales bacterium | reverse complement strand
GGTGCGATTCATGACGAATCGCACCCAATGACCCCACGGGGACTCGAACCCCGGTTGCCGGGATGAAAACCCGGTGTCCTAGGCCTCTAGACGATGGGGCCAGTAAACCTGGCGCCCAGCCGGAAGCGTTCCGGCGGTGGATCGGTTAATATAGTGTATTTATAGTATTTTGCAACAGTCTGTTGCAGTTTTTGGAACGCTTTTTTCACTGGGAGCCCACGGCTCGGGCGTTAGGAATGCCAATTACCCGAAACCGCAGGAAAAGTAACGCATTTCCGTGTAGAATCTGTGGCCATGGGCGAAAGAGACTTACGAAACCCTCAAAACGGCCTGCACGTCTCACGCATCGCGGGCATACTGAGCCTGGCGTGTGTGCTGGCATGCACGGGGCTGCTGTCTGTTCGCCAGCTTGCCAACGCCGATCTGGGCTATCACCTGGCCTACGGGGATGAGTTCTGGAAAACCGGCCGACCCGTCGATGGCAATGACTTCATCTACACCGTCAAGACCGCCCCACGCACCGGCCCGCTAACCGATGTGCCCGGATGCTACTATGACGCCGACGGCGTGTTCCGCTTCCCGAACGCCAACTGGGGCACGCAGGCGATAATGTCGGCTGTGAACCGGCTGGCAGGGCCTGTGGGGCTATGCGTGCTGCAATCGGCGCTCGTCATGGGCATATTCGCGCTTATCCTCGCATCAATGCTGAAATGGAAGCTGCCGCCGGTCCTATGTGCGGCTGCGCTGCTGGTTACGGCGGCAGTGTCACACACACGGTTCAACCTGCGGCCGGAGGTTTTCGGATATCTGATACTGGCCGGGCAGTTCTACGTGCTGTCTGGGCTGTACTGGGCGGGCGATGGAAGGATCACGTGGCGAGGTGCGGTTGTGCTGGTGGTTCTGCAATTGCTGCTGGTGAATCTGCATAGCTATTTCATGCTGGGATTGGCGTTGACGTCGGCGGTGCTGGCAGAGCATGCACTGCGCGTGGGGTTCAGCAGATTCGTTCGGCCGGTGGCCAGCGCCCCCGGCAGCAGACGGCTCGTGCGATATATGCTGATAGTGCTGGCCGCGCAGGTGGCGGTGTGCTTTGTGAACCCGTGGACGTGGCGAATCGCGATCCTGCCGATCCAGACGCTGATATACCTGAAACAGCACCAGATAGCCGCCGGCCCGCAGATCAGCAGTCACCCGTGGGCAACCCTTGGCGAGCTGTTCCGCCCGTTTGACACTGCAACCTATCTGCCCGGCATGTCTGTGCATGTGCTTGTGGTGGTGCTGATGTTCGCGGTTCCCGCTGCGATAGTGGCGGCTGCCAAGCGAAGGTGGGCGATACTGCTGGTGCTGGCGGGGATGGTGCTGGTGGCTACGTCGGTGCGAAGGAACATCGCGGCTGGCGGGCTGCTGCTGACTCCGCTGGTGGTACTGCTGCTTTGGACGGGGATCAGGCGTCTGTCATCCATGATTGGCCCCGTTCGCCGGAGAGGCTATGCGGCAGGGATTGTGCTTTCGGTGGTGCTTATTGCGGCATCGGCGGTGGGCGCATGCCTGGTGGTGACCAATCGCCTGTACTACATGCAGCGGACATCGCTCAGGTTCGGCGTGGGGCTTTCGGACATTGTGCTGCCAACAGAGGCTGCCGTCTGGCTTAACAAACACAAACCGGTGGGCAGGCTCTGGTGCGGGCTGACGTCGTCATCGAACATTCACTACCTCATGGACTCGCGGCCGCAGGTTCCGATCCTCACCAACACCTGGGCGTACCCGCCGATAGTGATGCGACAGGTGCTGGACCACGCAGCCGGTAAGCCTGGGGCGCGCGATTCGCTGGATCGCTACGGCGTTCAGATAGTGGTTCTTCTTGGCGACCGCCCCAACGCCCGGCTTGTCAGGCGGCTGGCAACCGACACTACCCGCTGGTCGCTGGTGAACATCAGCGGGAACCATGTGGTGTTCCTGCGGAAGAACGGTCCCAACGCCAAACTGGCCGCGCGGGCCGAGCTGACAGATTTGACGTTCGACCTGGACGCCTGCATCACCCGCATGGACCAACTGGACTCCCAGCGTTCCCATATATCCCTGCTCACCGGACAGCTCGCCTTCCGCATGGGATGGAATCGCGTGGCGGTCGCACTCACTGACAGGGCTACCCAACTCGACCCCAATTTCCACGAAGCGTGGGACATTCTCGGCCTGGCACTGCTTCAAAGAGGCCAGTCCCGCCTCAATGCCATGCGACTCGCGGGAGACAAAACCAAGCTGTTGATGGCCCACGCAAATGAGTATCTGTACGAGGCTCGCCAATGCTTCGAGAAGTCACTGGAGCTAGCGCCTGCCTATGATGAAGCGGCAAGACACCTGCTAAGCGTGGAACAGCAGCTTCGAGAACTGAAACTATGGGTACTTCCGAACAGTAGATTCATGTAGGTGCTGGAACTTACAGGTATTTAGCCTATAATTCCCAGGCTGCATGATGGCGACAAGCGCAAGTTGCAGAAACTTTTACGTGTAAAGCTCCATTTTGTCTACAAAACCACAACAACCATCCTATCATGGTAAGAACGAGGATTTAACAATGGGTAAGCCACTAATGCTGCTGATTCGCGACGGTTGGGGAATCGGCCCGGACAACGACACAAACGCAGTCAAGCTCGCCAACACGCCTGTTACGGACAGGCTGCTGGCCGAGTACCCTAACTGCACGCTCGAAGCCTCAGGCGAGGGTGTGGGAGTGCGCGCCGGGTCGCAGGGATCGTCCGAAGTCGGCCACCTGAACATGGGCGCCGGTCGCATCGTTGAACAGGAGATTGTTCGCGTCGACAAGCTCATCCGCAGCGGAGAACTGTTCAAAATCCCCCGCCTGCTGGAAGCAATCGAGCACTGCAAGAAGAACAACTCCAAGTTCCACCTCATGGGCCTGATCCAGGACCAGGGCGTCCACGCCATGCAGGAACACATGTTCGCATTCCTCAAGTTCCTCGCTGCGCAGGGAATCAGCAAGGTGTGCGTGCATTTCTTCTCAGACGGCCGCGATACTGCCCCTCGCAGTGCGCTCACCTTCCTGGCTCAACTGGAAGAAGTTGTCGCCGAATGCGATAACGCGATGATCGCCAGCGTAATGGGACGCTACTACTCTATGGACCGCGCCCTGAACTGGGAGCGAGTCCAGAAGGCATACGATGCCCTTTCGCAAGGCAAGGGACTCACCGCTCACTCGGCTCGTGAAGCGATCGAAGCTGCATATGACCGCGCCGATGCCTCGATCAAAGACCGCCAGTCCGAGGGCGGCAACTACGATACCCCCGTCGAAACCGACGAATTCATCATGCCGACGCTCATCATAGATGAAAGCGGCGAATGCCCCGGCCTGATCGAAGCAGGAGACGCCGTACTGCATACCAACTTCAGGCAAGACCGCGCCATCCAGCTTACCGATGCGCTGATCAAAGATGATTTCGACGGATTCGACCGCGGCGACAAGCTGGACATCTTCTACATGGGCCTGACGAAGTACTATGACGACTTCGAATGTTCCCTGCTGCCCGCCATGAACATGAGCAAACTCCTTGGCGAAGTTCTCGCTTCCAACGGTTTGCGTCAGCTCCGCATCGCCGAATACCAGAAGTACCGTCACGTGACGAGCTTCTTCAACGGGAAGATTGTTGAGCCCTTCCAGCTGGAAGATCGCATCCAGGTAGAGTCGATCACGATTCCCGAAGACCAGAAGCCCGAAATGAGCGCGTACGAAGTTACCGATCAGGTACTTTGTGCGATAAACGATGGCGTTGCCGCCGCACGCGAGCACGCCCAGACCACTGATGGCGTGAAACTGGAACTGGCCCAAGGCCAGGACGCCAGCGAGCAGATTGATGACACCTACGACACCATCATGCTCAATTTCGCCAATGGCGACATGGTCGGCCACACCGGCGTCAAGCAGGCCGTAGTCAAGGCCATCGAAACCGTTGACGAGTGCTGCGGTAAGATCGTTGACGCTGTCCTGGCCCGTGGAGGCACCGTGCTCATCACTGCCGATCATGGCAACAGTGAGCAGATGGAAGACCTCAAAACCGGCCAGCCGATGACCTCGCACACACTCAACCCTGTCGAGTTCATTCTCGTCTCTGCAGACGCCCATAACCACACGCTACGCCCGCAAGGCGTGCTTGCCGATATTTCCGTAACCATGCTCGACCTGCTCGGTATCCCCATCCCGGCCGAGATGACTGCCCAGAGCCTGCTGGCTGAATAGGAGACTTCTGAGATGTCAATGTCCGCCCCCTGCTCAACACGCTGTCTCGAATGCCCCATGACAAAGCCGCCGGCGGTTCTGCCGCGATCGTAGAAATCGATCCCGCATTGGTGGCAGGCCCCACCGGCCCCAAACGACTTGCCCAGATCATCAGAAGTGCGTTTGCGATGGGTGTCGGCCAGTTGCAGTGGAACGTGACAACCGCAGAGCGTCTGAAGCAGGCACAGGAAGACCCGGATCGCTACGGGAACATCCCGGTCCGCGTATCGGGCTTTTCACAGAAGTTCAAACTGATAGGCAAGGAACTCCAGGACCACATAATCGCCCGCACGAAACATACTTCATAGATCCGCCTCATGAACAGCCCGGGTGGCATGGCGGGCAAGCCCAGAAGCGGTAGATAACGGAGTACCCGTTTTTGCTGCCTTGTGCATGCACGTAAACCAAAGACAAACGCGGCGGTCTGCACTGAGCGGACCGTCGCGTTTGTTTATTCCTGCATCCCCTCGCGATCAAGCCGCGAGGAATCATCTTGAATGAGTCTACAGCTTTCCGACCTGCGGCAAATCACCCACCAAAGGCATTGCGTAGTCGATGAATCCCTGCGTCACGCCATTGCCTGTCTTGTTCAGATACTCGGCGGGCATGTGCTTGGTATCGCGTGCGACATCCTTGAGCTCGGCACGCACGTATTCGATGGCATATTCACCTTCGGCGCGTTTCATCACGATCGAACCGTCGATATCGCCAGTCATGGCGGTGGCTGCGGCCGTGCGACCAACTGTGCGGGCTTCGTGCTGGTCAACTGAGCTGGCCAGACCGCTGAAGCTTCGCTGCAGGTATCCGAACGTATCTGCCCGAACACGCAGGGTCTTGTACTTTTCCTTCATTTCGGTCTTGAGGAAGTCCGACAGGAAATCACCAAGCGCCCCCGAACCGGACAACTGGGCGTTACCGTGGCTGTCGCGTTCGACGCGGTGGCCAAGCTTCTCCGCCATCGCGACTGTAACGGGCGTTCCGCTTTCGTCTTCGATGCCTTCGGAGACAGCGATCTGGCAGCGACCCAGACGGCCGTAAACTTCCTTCACGTCTTCGACGAACTTCTTCGACGAGAAAGTTACTTCCGGAACGTAGATCAGGTGCGGGCCGACATCTTCATACTGCTTGCCCAGCACGCTGGCGGCGGTCAGCCAGCCTGCGTTGCGGCCCATGATGACGTTGATCTTGATACCAGCCAGCGCGGCGTTGTCGCGATCATCGCCCTGGAATGCCTGGGCAACGAACTTGGCGGCAGAACCGTAACCCGGGCAGTGATCGGTTACGCGAAGATCGTTGTCGATTGTCTTGGGAACATGGAAGGTCACCAGGGGATAATCGGCGGCCTGGGCCATTTCGTTAATGATTCTGGCGGTATCGGCAGAGTCATTTCCGCCGATGTAGAAGAAGTAACGAACGTTATGCTTCTTGAACACGCTCAGAACTTTTTCGCAGTAAGCAGTGTCGGGTTTGTCACGGCTTGACCCAAGCGCTGCCGCCGGCGTATTGGCTACCATTTCAAGGATTTCGGCGGGCGTGTCCGTGAGGTCGATGAAGTCCTCTTTGACGATACCGCTGACTGCGTGCCTGGCGCCCAAAATACGTTTGACGGCAGATTCCTTCTGCAAGGTCTCTATTACGCCAACCAGGGACTGGTTAATAACGGCGGTTGGTCCGCCGGACTGACCGATTACTGCATTGCCTTCGATTGCATTACTCATACTGATTCCGCGTCCTTTTCAAGCGATATTCACATTGCGAACGGACCCTCACGGGTCTCCGATTGGGGCAGCTATTATATGAACTTCGCCCGGCCGCCGCTATCCCCCGATCACATGGAAAAATGGTAAACATGCTACACAACACACCAGAATACGCGAAAATGCAACATTTCGGATGCAAAAACGCTCAAGTATCCTGTTCAACAGTGCGTATCCAAGGCAATGAGGCTAATTGCGGATCCTCACCGGCTGACCCGTTGTTGCCAACACCGCTCGCCAGAGATCGCTCTCGATGCACATGTGCTTTTGTTCGCTTACTACGGTGGAGATGGGCACATGAATGAACGTACCATGCCAGTAGCCTACCATAACACCGGTCTTGCCTGCCATTCCCGCGTGTACGGCATTGCGAGCGAGCTGATCGCACAGGACTGCGTCATCGCTGTTGGCGGGCACGCTGCGGACGATGTAGCTGGGATCGATGTATCGCACATTGGCACAGAAGTTCTCGGCCGCGAAGTAATCCTTGAGCTTCCTTGTGAGGAACGGGCCTATATCCTTGTTGAGCAGGTTGCCCGATGCGTCCTTCTGGTCCTCGCCTTCAAGCAGTTCCTGCCCCGCGCCCTCTGCAACGACAATCACGGCATGCTGGCGAGCTTCAAGCCTTTGTCTTACCAGTGCAAACAAACCACCCGGACCATCCAGATCGAACGGTTGCTCAGGGGCCAACGTGAAGTTCACATCCTGGCTGGCGATGGTAGCACCGGCTGCGATAAAACCGGCGTGTCGTCCCATGAGTTTAACGACGACTACGCCATTGGGGCAGCTCTTGGCTTCGGTGTGGGCACATTCGATTACCTCGCGTGCCTTCTCGACGGCGCTGTTATACCCAAACGTGCGGGTCACGTACATTATGTCATTGTCGATGGTCTTGGGGATTCCCACGGTTGCCAGCTTGTAACCCTCGCTCTCGGCTGCATCATAAAGCCCCTTGGCACCCTTTTGCGTACCATCACCGCCAATGCAGAACATCAGGTTAATACCGTGTGAACGGACGCAATCCAGCATCCTGGAATACTCAACCCCGCCGCGCGAACAGCCCAGCACCGAGCCGCCATCCTTGTGGATATTCTCCATCGTCGGGCGAGTCAGCTCAACCGGTGCCTCTCCAGTGTCCGGATCAAGCCCCGCATAACCGAACCTGATGCCCAATATCTTCCTGACGCCATAACGATGATACAGCTCCATAAACAACGAGCGCACTACGTTGTTCAGCCCGGGGCACAAACCACCGCACGTGGCAACTGCCGCCACCGTCTCGCTCGGGTCAAAATATATCTGCTCTCGCGGTCCGGCCTGCTCGAAGTACAGTGCCTCCGATTGGGTGTCCACCAGAGGCCAGGATATCTGGTAAGGAACTTTGGCAGCATCGGGCATGTAGTTCACCACGCCATCGCCATATACGGTGGAAAGTTTCAGCGGAGATAGAATCTTCCGCTCG
>CBDUQP010000148.1:0-7534 GCA_965369385.1 uncultured Phycisphaerales bacterium | reverse complement strand
AGAGCAATACGAACTTCAAACCTACGATCGGGTGGGATCAGGTGGGGTTCAACCCGGGCCAGCTTTACTGGGCGAACGATACAGTCGTTGGACGGCAGCGATATCACACAATCACGTCCGACGAAGTTCTGTTTCTTCATGAGATCGCGGATCGTGCTCGCGGTGCGGGCCAGATGCTCTTGACGAGTCATGTCCTTGTCGGACGCGACGTCCGCCTCACCTGCTGCTATAAGATGATGACCATCGTGTTCCACCCTTAATTGGGCGAGCTTTATCGTGGTCGACCCCAGGTCGATCCCGATCGGCAATGTTCTGGCCTTTATCGGCGTAGCTGCCATCATGTCCTCCACAGTTCATTTAGCATTTCACATATGCCTCATCGACGCTAGTACAGCATCTGTTTAACAAGGTACATGCGATTGGAGCCTACGTTACATCATTCCTTGCGGCAACTTGCCCAAGGATGCAGTAGGGCATAGAAACATCTAAGTCCATAACCGACAGAATGGTATGACTTGCGGGGAAGACGGGCTCATGCTCATTCAGGCCGGAAAAATAAGCTTTTTTTTGAATGAGGCGATGTGGTGATAACCGGGATATTCGGTAGCAAGTACGTGTAAAAAATAGATATGTGTTCTGCAGCAGTTTTCTGCCAAAAGAAATGAATGTTAGGCTTCTTTTGCGGATGTCGACATCAGAGCGAGATCACCATGCCGGGCGACAAGAAGTAATCGATAATTAGCGATAATTAGGGACGGTGCCTTATTTAATTCGCCGGCGAGCGGATTCACATTTGAATAAGGCACCGCCCTAATTTTGGGTCTCTTTCGACAGCCCCACCGTGCCTTATATATTTCTATTTCGGACTATTCCTATTTAAATAAGGCACCGTCCCTAATTTACGAACGGAGAATTTGACTTGTCGCGACGTAGCTCGCAGAGCGAAAACGGGTCGGGTGTGAATATTCGTAAGTCCTTGTCTGCTCTCGATATACATCGGGACTGGCAGGTTGCCACCTGACATTCTTGGCGGGATAGGGATCGGGATAGTTACAGACTCACCCGCAACTATGCCATCAGGCAGTCGTCCAGCAGATTTGCCGCAGCCCCTTGGCAGACTATGTGGGATTTCAGCGTGCTTATCCTTACTTCCACGTTGTCTATGTGTGACGGCAGGATGCTCTGGCGAACGCTCTGCATGAGTGCGGATACGCAATCGTCGCCGGCTGTGCCCAGAACGTTGGCGAACAGAACGATTTCAGGCGACAGCAGGTTTATGAGCCCGCCCACCGCTCTGCCAAGATGCTGCATCGCATCAATAACCACTCGCTTGGCCAGGCGATCATTTTGTCCGGCAGCTTCAAGCACCTGCGGACCGGTGAGTTCATCGCTGTCGGTAAGCACGCTGCAACTGCCTTGGCTTATCGCTTCCCTGACGCCTCTGACCAGTGCAGGATAGGCCGCTACCGCTTCCAGGCATCCGGTTGAACCGCAGCGGCAGGGGATTGGGTCGGGGGTGATCGCAGTGTGCCCGAACTCGCCCGCCTGACCGTTGTTGCCGGTTATGTAGCGTCCCTGCAACTTCATGCTGCAGCCGATTCCAGCTTCATACGTAATATAAATGAGGTGGTCCGTGTTGCGGTCAACAAGCTCCAGGCGGTCAACTGCCCGTATGCCCGTCACTGCGCCGCCGACAACCATAACCGGAATATCCAGTTTCTCTGACACCAGTTGCTTCAGCGGAACACCTTGCCAGTTGTCTATCGTTGTGGAAAGCAATCCCGAGCCCGTTTCGGTATCTATCACTCCCGGGTCCGCAATCGCGAGTCCCAGGCACTTGCCCTGAGTTGCTGGAATCTGGGCGCGAAGTCGCTCAATGAACGCGAATAGCCCGTCGAGGATATCTGACGTGCTGGCGTGTGCCAGAGCGCACTGCAGAGAGTCTTTCACGATTACGTTATAAGATGTATCCACGATGCAACCGAAGAAGCCGGCGGTGGTGAAAGCCACCGACAGGCAGCATCCGGCGTTCCGGCTTAGCTGAAGCCCTCTCTTGCGGCGGGGGCCTGTGCTGTCGGCATTGCGTTCCTCGGTGAGCAGACCATTCCTTATAAGGGGAGACACTGTGCGGGAGACGGCTTGCAGAGTCATTCCGGAAAGGGCCGCCACGCGAGTTCTGGAAACGGGTGCGTAGTCCCGCACGAGCCGTAAGACCGTGGATTCGCTGCCATTGGAAGCAAGTCTAGATTGTAATAGGTTAACGCTTGACAAGTTAAACCTCCGCAACTATGCTTATAACACTTACTAAGTACGAATATTGTATCCTGACTTGTTCGTTTAGTCAATTTCGGCATATTGCCGATAACTGAACATGTCAGGATGTGCAATGGCCAGGGCCGTTGTGCGGGCCAGCCGACGAAAGGCTCACCGAGCGGAGAGTTTTGGGTGTTGTTCTATTAATCACGGATATAGTTGAACTTGAGAGGCATGATAATGGCGGACAAGGACTTTCTGGACAGAGAAAGAGCAATGGCGGGCTGCAGACCACTTGGCAACGAGAAGGAATATTTCGCCGAGGTAATAGACTCAGGCAATCTCTCCGGGCTTATGGGAGGCAAGTTCACAGAGCGTTTTGAGACTATGTTCGCAGAGATACTAGACTCGAAATATGCCGTCGCGATGAGTACATGCATGGCCACCTCTCAGGATCCCGAGATTCACAAAGAACTCGGCAAGCACGCCGGCGCTCCCACATTCCAATCGGTGGCGTTCAGTCTGGACTACAACTATCGCATTAACGAGCCCACTGCGGCCATTGGTATATCGCGCGGCTGGAAACGCTACACGAGCAGATCGACCTGCTCAAGACCAATGCCGCCCACTATGACAAAGCGGTGGAAGGATGCGACTGGATAACGCTGCAACGCGGGCCTGCAGCAGCCAAGCATTCGTTCTATCACTGGGCTGCGACCTTTACCGCAGACGAAAACGGGCCGAGCCTTGAAGACTTCAAGAAGGCTATCGCCGAAGAGCAGGTTGGCTCGGTGAGCGTGGGATATACGCAGATGGCAGCTTACAAGCACCCGCTGATCGCCAATCGGATGGCCCGCGCATTTACCGATCCCCGCAACGCCGCGTGCACGATGAACTACGATGACGGCGTTTGCCCGGTGGCCGAGAGTGTAGTGCCTCGCCTGATTCTGGCGTATGTCGTCGAGCCGGAGCAGGTGGCGAGGGAAGATGCGGAGAAACTTCACCGAATCGTCCAGAAACTGTCGTAGAGAGCAGAGCTCGGTTGCGATAACGATACAGGAGTGTCACGATGAGCAAGATTCGCGTTGGAATGGTTGGCTATGGTTTCAGAGGCGCGGGGCTCTGGGGCATGTGCCCGAGTGTTGAACAGTTAGACCCGGTAGCGATTTGCGATGCCAACGCAGAGGTCAAGGACAAGATCTCAGCCGACTTCCCGCAGGCAAAGTACTACGACAACTACGAGGCCATGCTGGATTCCGGGACGATAGACGCGGTCTTCGTGGAAGTGCCCCCAAAGGGCCACGTTGCATGCACGATAGCTGCACTTCAGCGCGGGATTCACGTGCTTTCGGACGTACCGGTTTTGCATGATCTGGAAGATGTGGACAAGCTGTGGCAGGTATCCCAGAAGAGCGATGCCGTGTTCATGCTTGGCGCGACTTCCAATTTCTGGGGATTCGTGGAAACGTGCAGCGACCTGAAACGCAAAGGTCTGCTCGGCAAGCCGTTCTACCTGGAGGCCGAGTATATCCACGATATCAGGGAGTTTGCAAAGCTCACGCCGTGGCGTCAGGGATACGAGCCGATCCGCTACTGCACGCACTCGCTTGGGCCTGTGCTTGAGTGGCTTGACGATGAATTCGTGAGCGTTTCGTGCATGAGTACCGGTAGCCAGATGCAGCCGGGTGAAGCCGGCGATGATGCGATGGTTGCAATCATGCGAACGGGCGATAACGTGGTGGTAAAACTGCTGCTGAGCTTCGCAAACAGCTTGTCCCATGGCGTGCACAAGTTCGTGGTGCATGGTACGGAAGGTTACTTCGAGTGCACCTGGCCGCTCACCGGCGCAGAGCCCGTAGCGCAATTCTCCACGAAGAAGCTTTACGGTCTGGACAAGATGACAACGCTGCCCGTGTCGTCGGTTCGCGCGGAGCTTGCGAACATAGAAAATGTCAGCGGGCACGGTCCTGCAGACTACGCAACGCTCGTTGAATTCGCTGAAGCGATCAATGGCGGCGTCTGCAGATTCGATCTGAAGCAGGGATTGCGCATGACGCTTCCGGGAATGTACGCATTGGAATCTGCAAGGCAGGGCGGCCAGCTCGTCGAGATCAAGTATCCGTGGAAGTAGATTGTGTGTTCAGGGGTGCAGGGGAGAGGTTCTGTTCGTATTGTCATGCGCTGACACGTAGCGTCTTGAGGTCTGCACATCGCCGATTTTATCCGGAAGGTGCAGGCTCACGGTTTGTTTACTGGGGTCAACTCGATGAAACGGATTGACGGGCCGGGCATGTCTATCATGCAGGTCAGCGTGGCGGTTTTGGCGTTGCGACTGAGGCCGACTGCCGGCAGCTTCACGTGGCGGCTTGCTGCGATCATCTTTGCCCTGGCGGCGATATTCTTTCGCGACGGTTTTCCGAGCTGGAGCCACTTGCCGTAACTGTTACCGTGTTTGCGGTCGGCGGCCCACAGTTGGGTGCATCGGTACTTGCCCTTTACGCCTTCGATGCTCAGCTTGACGCGGGTGGTGTATCCAAGCCGGGAGTAGTCTTCGTCATAGCTCACAAGCACGATGCGTATCGTGCCGCCCGGCATCAGGGCCGCGACACCGTTGATCGGATCGTTGCTGCTGGCCAGCTTCAGACGCCGGCCTCCCTTGAGTTGCTTGAGGAAGACGAAGGCGTTGAACACCGGCTTGGGCACGCCGTTCTTGGTCTGCATTCCAAGTCCGCCGTTGAATACCTGGTTCCACGTGCTCCGCAGTTCGGGATGGTCCACGCCGCAGAAGAATAGCCCGTAATCCAGGTTGTTATCCAGCATGTCTCGCACGGTTCGAATCACGAGAGTCGCGTTCCACGGGCGGTCATGCCATGTGCACACCATGCTGCTGGCGTTCCACTCGGTGCAGCCGATGACGTAATCCTTGCGCATTCCAGGATAGCGGTCCTTGTAGCTCCTCAGCCCTTTCGTGTAACGCTTGACCGCCCCGCGCAGCGTCGACAGATTGCCGCTGTAATCGTGCAGTGAAATATGGTCGATCTGGTCCAGCTTGCCGAGCTTCTTCAGGGGCTCCAGCATGGTTATGTCCATGCCGTACCCGCCGCCGCTGGTCAGGCCCATCTTGAGGTCAATTCCGTGGCGTTTCTCGACTCGCTCGGCCGCCAGATAGTCTGCCACCGCGATCTGCCCGAGCTCTTCTCGCGTGCCCTTGAAGTAGCTGGACCCAATGAACGGTTCGTTCCAGACTTCCCACAGCCACGTTGACACCTCCGCCTTTCCGTAGCGGGCGATGGCGTGTTCGAAGAGGTCTTCGGTATACTGGCCGAACGCCTTCATGTCGGCAGGCGGGCTTGGGTTGGCGTAGTTTGCGCCTCGCGTACCCGGGCGGTCGAGGCCTTTTGGGGTACTTTCGAGCGTGATGATCGGGTGCATGCCGTACTCGATCACGAGCATGTCCATCAGTTTGTTGAACTTCGTCCAGTCATATACGAACTTGCCTTTCGCGTCCCTCTTCACGATAGGTTGAATGGCATTGTTGAACTCGTGCATGCGGACGGTTTCGATGCCGGCCTCCCTGAGGCGGTCCAGCCACATCGGTGCATCCGAGCGCAGAAGCCAGCAGGCGTAGGCATTGTCGACGCCATTCCACACCTTGTGATTGATCATGTTTCCCGGTTTGGCGGCATTGACGGTGACGGACGCTTTGCTCGCGTCGAACGGGGCGACATCGCCATCCATCGGTACTTGCAGAAGGCGGAGCTGATCGCACCAGATTGTGCCCGACGCGCCGTCAAAAATTCGGATGTAGACCTGAACCTTCTTGACGGCCGAATTGAACTGGGCACCAAACGGAATGTGCCTCCACGGGACAGTGCCTTTGAAAGCGAGCAGGTTGCCGGAGTCGCGATGGGAAATGTGCCTTCCGTTTGCATCCAGGCCGACCAACTGTATGCCGGCCCCACGCCACCCGGGGCCATTGGTGAAATCCTCCGATCGCAGCCACACACCGAGGATTATCCGTTCGCCGTTGTAATCGAATTCCTTTGAAATCACCGTGCTCGGCCCGGTCATGCGGAGGCACTGCTTGCCGCTCACGGCCACGGTCTTGTCGAGCGTGACCGCCGAGCCTTTTTTCCAGAAGGGGATATTGTCCCAGTCCTTGCCGGCGTTCTTGAAGTACCAGTTATCCGTGCCGAGCACGCCTTCGAAGTCGCTGTCGCCGATGAGGTCGTCGCCGGCTTCGGGCTTGATGCTCACTTTCAGGTTGCGGAACTGGACAGTCCCGGAAATCCCTTGGTTTGAAATCGACACGCGAATGGCTTTCACCGCACTGCTCAGGCGGTAGGAGGCGGTGTAGTGTTGCCAGCCTTTGTCGCCTTTGATCCCGACCAGGTCGCGGTGGAGAATCTCGTTGCCCTTCTTGCCGAGTCCATGGATGACTGCTCTGCCGATATGCCAGCCGGCTTTGCCTTGCTTAATACCGACTGATCGCGCGTGGATGCTCACGGTTATCGTATCGGCCCCCATTCTGGCAAGCGGAAGGGACGCAAAACCCACGCCTGCGGGTATGGTTATCACACCGCTGGTCACGGTTGCATTTGCTTTGGGGTTATTCTTCGGGTCGGCCTTCATCAGCTCCGTCCACGCGGTCTTGCTGAAGTCCACTTCCATGATGGGGCGGGATAGCGGGACAGCGGAGCAGGCTTCGGAGACTATCAGCATGCATGCGGACAGGGCTAAGATGCGGAAGAACTTCATGGAAATACCTTTCTTGCGTATCGGATACAATGTTGGAATCAGGCTGTTTGTTGGTTCAGGATGTTTGTGGATTTCTCTGAAAGCCATAGGGTGAGGGGGTGATGTTTGCCTAATTGTCGTGCCCTACCCCCCAGTAACGTTGGATGAACCAAACGGGTTGTTCAGGGAATGGCGATCCGTAGGTATAGAACTTGTCCGTCTTCATGTATCGAACGCCGCCATCCCAGGTGACCATGCTGAAACCGGAGTCGTGTCTTCTGCTGAACCATCCCACCCTGGGCAGGCAGCCCATGTTTTCGGGGTAATCGGTTGCTCCCCCTTGACCGATTGTCTCGTTTCCCTGTACTTCGGCGAACAGGATGCAATGATCGGCTTCGAGCATCTTTGACGGGTCGCCGCCCGGGGCGGTCAGCCCGCTGTACCAGAGGTGGCTCTCGAGGTCAAGCCACCCTGGCTGCTTCCTGTAGGACTGTGCAATCGGGAACATGGGTAACATTTTAGTCCTGGCACATGGGTAACACAT
>CBDUQP010000147.1:0-7570 GCA_965369385.1 uncultured Phycisphaerales bacterium | reverse complement strand
GGCCTTTTTGGGCCTGTTCCCGGGGGTTCCCTCCCGCTGGTCGGTCACACCCCGGTACTGCCCATCCTCCTACGCTCTGCGAGCTACGGCGGACAGGTCGGACCATCGGCCCGAACAGCCACAACACCGGCAGGAACATTTAGATGCGTAGGCCCTGTACCGATACGGACGTGTCGTCAATGTGGGTTCGCGAGTTCCATATTCCCGGAAAACAGGGGGTTGACAATTGGGGGACTCTCTGTATACTAGCTTGTATACAGCCCTGTGCACAAGGATGTACATAGGCAGTTTTCGGGAAGGAACGGTAGCTATGGTTACACTTAAGTCACGTGCATACGATCACATACGGGAAGGTTTGCTCACTGGCAACTGGCCCGCTAGTCTGGTTCTGTCGCCGAACAAGGTGGCCAAGAGGATTGGTATGAGCTATACGCCCGTGCGGGAAGCATTCAGGCAGCTTGAGACCGAAGGCCTGGTGGAACGTGTGGCAAACTTGGGTGTGCGACCTAAACGCCTTGACAGGCAGGGCATAGAGGAGTTGTTTGAGATGCGAATGGTCCTCGAAGGCGGTGCGGCAAAGATCGCGGCCGAGAAGATATCCGAGCAGGAATTGGACCATCTGACAGACCTGCTTGCCCGTCAGAGAGGGATGATTCGTGACTTCGGGCGGATGCTTGACTCGCCGAACAAGCGGATTGATCGGCCGATTGTCTGGCAGGACCTGCCCGGCCGGGAGATTCACATGGGGATTGCGAAGATCAACTTCGAGTTCCACTCAGCCACGATGGCTGCGGCATGCAATCAGCGAGTGATGAAGACTGCGGGCGACCTGCGAGTGCTGACTTCGCTTCTTCGCGGCCACGTGTTGTTGCCCGGCGAGACGATGATGGCTCAGCAGGCCAAGGCGTACCAGTTCCACATGAGGATACTGGGCGCGTTGAAGCGGCACGATGGCAATGCGGCACGAGATTGGTCGGACATGCACATTCAGAGCGCAAGGCATCATCATCTGGCGGTACATGACTGGCAACAGCAACTGGCGATTACCGGGCGGGAAGTATCGGTCGACTGGCCTGCAGAACTGCTGGCGAGTTTGGACAAGATTCAAGAAGACATCAGAGGCACACAGGAGGCGCGGGAGTAGTTTTTAGGACTTGATCTTGTTGCTTGGTGCTCTGTTACGGCGGAAGCGATATTCCCAAACCGTTTTTCACCTTTCTTACGTTTAAACACTTTTTGACGAAGGAGACACAAAATGAGGAAGATACTGTTCATGCTTTTGGCCGTGGGGTTGCTCACGGCTTCGGCTTCGGCTCAGACATGGGACCTTACACAGGGGCTGGTCGACACTATCGCCAATGGCGGCACGAGTCCGGATGTTTGGTCGTACGGATATCGTATGCCGACACCGGTGCGATCACGCCTTACGCAAGGCTTGACGTTGACCTTCTCCCTAATCTGGATACGTTGAGCGGAAATCTTGCGGCGTATACTGACACGCTCGGGAATATTTCCTACAACAAGGGCACCGCTGACATCAGTCAGCCTACCTGGCCGAACGGGATGCACTGGTACGCGCAAAGTGCCCACATGATGCTTGGTGGCGGAGCTAGCGATAGTTATCTCAATCGGCCTGTCTATCGCTTCACCGCAGATGCAGCTGGCGCGTACGACATTGATGTGACGTTCAGGAATTGCTCCTCACAGGGCGTGGCCGGGTACGTGCATGTAGTGGCCGGTGACGTTGTCATATTCACTGACGATATGAGCGGCTTCGGTGCAGATGCCAATGCGACGAGCACATATACGGACACGGTTACGCTGGCTGCCGGCCAGACGATCGAGTTCACGCAGTCGGCATACGGCAGTGGCGACGCCTTGCCAGGTCCGTCCTACCATATCGCGGCCGTCGATGCGACGATCACCGTCCCCGAACCGGCCACGCTTGGACTGCTGGCTGCGGGCGGCTTGGCGTTTCTGCGTCGCAGGCGGTAACGGATGAGTTTGATGTGATTTGAATTTGAAATGACGCCGGCGGCGAATGCCTTCTGTGGTGATGTTTTTCGTCGCCGGTGATCATGAGTTGAACGATTCTACTCTGAATCTGAAATGACCGCGGCCGCACACCTTGTCCCGGACGGGGGTGTGCGGCTGGGTGGTTGTTTTTTATGGATGTCTTCTTACAGGGCGTTTGCCATCTCTCTGGCGGGGGTTACCAGATGAAGCTGAAGGACCATCTCGGTGTAGCTTTGACCTTTATCTGGTGCCTGGCAGTCTTCTGGATCTTGACTACCCTGGAGCACTTCTTGGCCTTTCGGTCGATCCTGGCCAGCCGGTTCTTCAATGTCTGCTTGTGCTGACTCTTCTCTGCACGGAAGTCATCGTCGATATTGGCCAGAACCCTGCGGAGCTTGCGCTTGTTGGAGATGCGAAATTTCGCTCTGCGTATCGAGATCTTTCGTTCCAGCTTCAATGCATCCATATCGTTGGCGTACTGGTAGCGGGCTTTTTTGCGGGCGGCATCGGCGTCGAATGTCTGGTAGACAACAGTCTGCGGCCGGCTCTTTTGGATATACACAACGGTGTTTGTCTTCCTGGTGGGGTATGTGTACCTGTGCGTGTTCACGTAGTTGTGGACATAGGTTTGCTTGGCGAGATTGTGGCGCTTTGCGTATCTATTGCGCCCTGCCATCGCGTCTGTCGCTGCAAACATTGTTGTCAGTGCTATCGCCACTGCCAGTGAGTATCTTGTAAGTTTCATGATTTGCTCCTTCGCTTGCTTTCTCGCAGGCTGCCACCATTGGCGTCTGCACAGAAACAAACGCAGCCGCCGCGAGGATATTGCCGCCTAATTCTCCAAATAGTGCGCTGGGGTAGCGGCGAAATGGAGTTATGCGCACAAAAAAAGCGGACGATCCGGTGAGAATCGCCCGCTATGTTGTGATATTGTGGTGTTGTGCGCAGGGTGCCTGGGTTGGCGTATTAGTCTGCCGAGGATTCCAGAACTGCCATGAATGCCTTCTGCGGGATCTCTACGTTGCCGACCATCTTCATACGCTTCTTGCCCTTCTTCTGCTTCTCCAGCAGTTTGCGTTTTCGCGATATGTCGCCACCGTAGCACTTTGCCGTGACGTTCTTGCGCAATGCGGAAATGGTCTCGCGTGCGATTACTCGCGATCCGATGGCTGCCTGAAGAGGAACTTCGAACATGTGACGCGAAATCTCTTTTCGTAATCGCTGTATCAACGCCCGGCCGCGCTGGTCGGCCTTGGACCTGTGAACGATCACCGAAAGCGCATCCACTCTCTGGCTGTTCACCAGGATATCCATTTTCACCAGATCGTTTGCGCGGTAGCAAATCAGCTCATAGTCCATCGTGCCGTAGCCGCGAGTGGCACTCTTCAGCTTGTCGTAGAAATCATAGATAATCTCTGACAGTGGGAACTCGTAAGTCAGGATTACTCTGTCGGATGATAGATACTCGGTCTGCTGGTATAACGCCCGGCGATCTTCGGAGAGTGTCATCACGTTTCCGATCGAATCGGCCGGCACGATAAGGTCAACCTTCACGATGGGTTCGCGGATTTCGTCGAGAAAGTTCTCTTCCGGCAGGTCGCCGGCTGACTCTACTTCGGTGACGTTGCCCTTGGTATCCAGCACTTCATACGGAACGGTGGGTGCGGTCTGGACTACTTCCACGTCGTGTTCACGCTCCAGACGTTCCTGGACGATTTCCATGTGCAGCATGCCCAAAAAACCGCAGCGGAATCCGAATCCCAGCGCCTCGGAACTGATCGGTACGAAAGTCAGCGATGCATCGTTAAGCTGGAGTTTTTCGAGGGCGTCGCGCAGTTGTGGGAACTGGGTGCCCGTGCCTGCGTAGAAGTCTGAGAAGACCATCTGCTGCGGCGGGCGATAACCGGCCAGGGCTTCGGTTGCGGGGTTGGCGGCAATGGTTAGCGTATCGCCCACGTGGACGGCTGAGACGCTGCGGATATTGGCGAGGATGTATCCTACTTCGCCGGCCCCCATCGACTTCACCTGCTCGGGCTTGGGGCAGAGTTTTCCCATATCGGAGATCGTATAGGTCTCGCGAGTGCCCATCATCTGTATTTTGTCGCCGACGGACAGCTTTCCGTCCACTATGCGGGTGTAGACGACCACGCCGCGATATTCATCGAACGCACTGTCGAAAATCAGGGCCTTGGTGGGCCCGTCGGGGTCGCCTGTCGGGGCCGGCAACTGTTCGACGACCGCTGCGAGCATGTCATCTATGCCTTCGCCGCTTTTCGCCGAGGCGAAGATGCAATCCTCAGCGGGCCTGGCGATGAGATTCTCGATTTCCATGGCCGTGTCTTCAGGCCGGGCGGCGGGGAGGTCTATCTTGTTGACTATCGGGACAAGCGGCAGGCCGCCTCTGTCTGCCAGGTGTGCGTTTGCAACTGTCTGTGCTTCAACGCCTTGCGCTGCATCCACCACCAGTAGTGCACCTTCGCACGCAGCCAGCGAACGGCTGACTTCGTAGTGGAAGTCCACGTGTCCGGGGGTGTCGATCATGTTGAGCATGTAGGTTTGGCCTTTATGCTCGAAGTTGATCGTGACGGCGGATGCTTTGATCGTAATGCCGCGTTCCCGCTCGAGATCCATCGTGTCCAGTAGCTGGTCACGGAACTCTCGTTGGGTAATTGCGCCGCAGCGCAGGAGCATCCTGTCGGCAAGGGTGCTCTTGCCGTGGTCAATGTGGGCAATGATGCTGAAGTTGCGAATGTTCTTTTGGTCCATCCGGGGGATTATAGCCAATAAACCCACCGATACAATATGATCGCCCAAGATACGCAGTTCTTGTTCGGGCCGGCATGTCACGCCATCGCACTAATCTGATGAATTGCCCGGGCCAGCGGACTCCAGGGGACAATGCCAGGTGTCCGTGTCATTCCAGGCGGTCCAGGCGTTCCGCGAGGAGGCATACCAGGCGATCCCGAAGTTCAGCCGTGAGCGCAGAGTCGCCGATCATCTGTATGAACTCATAACGCATGGCAAGCAGATCGGCGATCTTGTTCTCGGCGTAGGTGGCTGCAATCCCCACATTATCCGCCAAGGCCATGAAGTCCGTTCGCTGCAGACGGTTTCGCCTGCCATTCAGCGTCAGAGCAAGTTCTTCCCTTTCCTCGGGGATCACCAGCCGCGAGGAGACAAGGTCATAGCTGGGGCTCAGGGCTACAATGTCTTCCTTACTGGTCAGCAGGGAGAAGTTCTTCTGGTGAGCGTCACCGTTTCCGATGGCGAAGTTGAAGATCGTCATCTCAAACAATCGCTGTAGTTCCAATGGAGCGAAACGGCAATGCTGTTTGATCATCCGAGCTATATGCTCGTGGCTGCCGGCGTATTTGCTCGGACCGCCTATAATCTGATGCATGTCCTCGCATGCGAGTTTCTCGATGCGGCGGCCTATTTTGAAGCGGTCGAACCGTTTGACAACGTATGCGGGAGAGCCGTCGCTCAATTCCAGCAGCAGGCACGGCGCGGTGTTCAGGCCGAACCGCCGTCCCATCTGCATGCATAGGTATTCGTTCTGCGGCAGTTCGGCGAAGTCCTGTGTCTGCGGTTTGAGGATATACTGACCGTCATGGGCGACGGGAACCAACTGATGGCCTTCCAGACGCATGGAAAGCTTCGGCTGCACGCCGGAGATACTGAGCTTGCCCGCCAGCTTCTGGGCTTCGACAGATATCTCAGTCAGCGAGATCGGTATCGTTGGCCTGATTGGTTTGCCAAACATTGTTCGCAGCGTTTTGGCATCATATTCAATCATCGCCATTTTCCACCTCCCGCAGGCTGACCGCTCCGATGCAATCACCGCAAGTGTGCATCAGCAGGCCAAAGACGTCGCGTTCATCCACCTTGATCGTGGGCGAAACGATCTTTAAGTACCAACCCTCGGGCACCAGGCCGGCAAAGAACGGAAACAGCGTATCCGATTCGAACGGTTCTGCCTGCAACGGAAGTGTCAGCGAGATGCGGCTGCCATCGCGCAGATACGCTTCGTCATAGGCAAAACGGTAATCACCATCAGCGAGCTCCGTGAGCCTTCCCGCCAGGCGGTTGCAGTAGAACACGTCAGCTTGGCGAGTCATGATTTCGTCCTCACGGTGAGTTCGGAACCGAAGAGATCAAGCACCTGACTGACCTTGTCCAGCCGCACAGTAGGCTTGCCCTGTTCCAGCTCCCGCACGAACCTCAGGCCCACACCAGCCCGCCTGGCCAGTTCGGTCTGCGTAAGCCCGGCCGCCTTCCTCATCTCCGCAATTTCAGTGCCCAATTCCATAGTTATCATCCCTATAGGGTATAAATATCCATCTCTTCACTAATATTCGGTCATTCTAGCAATGAGATTGATAAAAATATACCCGAAAGGGTGTATTTGATGCCCAATGGTGGAGAATAGTGAAGCTGGGCCCGCCGCCGAAAGGCAATATTATACCCTATCGGGATACAGTGCGTGCCGGTGTTGATATGCCCACACTTGCAACGCCAACCTCCGCGCAATGCAAGAAAAGACCGGCCACCGAATATGCAGCCTATGCATGAAGGTTTGCCCGCATGGAACATGAGGCATATCGCAGAATGCGCCGATGTGAGTGGTTTTTTGGCTGTCAGTTGTCGCCAGACTGCATGATATGCTCAACCAGTTTGTAGACAGTCGAACCGGTGTTGCGAGGCCAATCGGTACAAGGAGGATTGTCGCGGGTTTTGGCCCTTTGGATGGCATCTTTGATCATTTGTAGGGTGATCTTGTTCGCTGCAATCCCTTTGTTGTAGTCAGGAAGATGTTGCTTTAAACGGTCTGAACATTTTTGGGACGTTGCAGCTTTTGTACCCTTTTCGAAGTGAAGAAGTAGCCAGTATTCGAACTTGGGGTTACTCAGAGCGAAACCATAATTCTCAGCCTGCTCTGACCATTCGTGCAGTTTTGTTAGTTGCTCGTCAGTCCACTGATCTTTGTCCACCACAAGCCAAGCTTCGTCGGTATTCCTGAGTTCTTCCTTCTTGAGTTCTTCTTGCATCCTCTTCAGCACTTGAGCCGGTGAGCTGGCGTTCTTGTCCTTGAGGCATTTCACGCTGATAATCGATTGATTGCTGAACAAGTTGTTAATCAATTTGAAATACTGAGGTTCAGTCTTGGCGCCTTCGACGGCGATAATGAATAGTTTTCGACAGGAAAGTTTGCCAGGTGGGCGGGTGAAGCTCCTTCTTCTATTCCCCTTCGAAGCCATTAGGCGTTGTCTCCGCTTTCTTGTGCAAGGCATGGACTCGTCAATGTCTCCGCAAGCAGGATGCGGGGTACTCCGCCCAACCGGCCCTGTAAGTAGCTTTTGCGGATATCCTTATCGTTGCGTATGTCCTTATACTCACTGAATGAGAACAGGCTTGATACTCCGCAAGCGTCTCTTTCGGTCACCCACATTTCATCTCGTCTCAGCAACTGTTGGTCCATCAGGAGTACGTCATGGGTTGTGAACAGCAATTGTGCCCGGCTCTTGGTTGAGCAGTTGGCCAAGTAGCCTTCGAG
>CBDUQP010000146.1:0-7681 GCA_965369385.1 uncultured Phycisphaerales bacterium | reverse complement strand
TTGTGAAATAGCTAGTTATGTCAGATCGGCGGAACAACAACCGGACAGTAGTGGCACCGTCCCTAATTTAATGGGGCCATGCAACCAGGCGATAGAGATCCTCGAAGATCACATAACCCGCACGCCAAGGCTCGCGCCTGCGCCACGTATGCGGATGTTCAATTACTTCATCGAATCGCAGGATTTCGAGCCCGACCTCACCAAGCACTGGGTGCATGCCGACAAGATCGAAAGCTCCATCATTCTTAATGTGGAACCCGACGCCATACACCCCGAAAAGCTCCCCGAAGATCCCGACGTCACGCCGCAGGCATATCTCGGCGATCCTTATCTGAACGTCGACACGAGTTTGGACCGACGAATTCCGCAAGCTCTACGACAAGCCTCCGTACACCGACGCTGAAGAGGGCTTCAACTATCTGCTGGATGAGTATATCGCCCGGCTTGGCAAAGTATCAGCCGCCACCGGGGCGCACATGCTCGATATCTATGCCACATTCTCGGCCGCCTGCGGAGGCGATCCGGGCGCAACAGGCCCGCTGCTTCACGACGGCATGCACCCCAACCAGGCCGGCAGCGATGTGATAGCCGACGGCCTGTATGAATTGCTGATCGGTTCCGTGCTGAAGCAGTAATTCTGCCGCAGTGTTCGTGGGACGATCCATGGCGTATCACGCAAAAAAGGGACAGGTATCCCGATGCACATCGGGACTTCGCTTCTTGTACCAGTCCCCATTTTGCTCGAACTACAATTCTGGGGCCGGGCCTGTAGATTCGTTTACGAAGAAGTCCGGCGCTACCACTTCGCGAAGCAGTGTGGCGTCTTGATGCGCCACTTGGGCTGCCACGTATTGCGAGGCGCGGTATGCCATCTCGAAAACCGGTTGACGGATGTTCGTGACCGACGGCGTCAGATATTCCGGGAGCATGGAGTCGGAAAATGCCAGCAGTGATACGTCCTGGGGAATTCGAATCCCCAGGCGTGTGCATGCGCGAATCGCGCCCATGGAGGATTCGCCGTTGGTATAGTAAATGGCGGTTGGTCTGTCTTTGCGGGTGAGCAGTTCCATCGTTACACTATCGCCGGAATCGGGGCTCACGTCGCGACGCTCCACATGCAGTGACGGATCGAACTCTATACCACCATCCTGCAACGCAAGTTTGTAGCCGAGAAAACGATCGGCGTGGGTGATGTCGTCCATGCGAGGTGTTACCACGGCGATTCTGCGATGACCAAGATTGGTCAGATGTCGAACTGCCTTGCGCGTAGCTTCAACGTTGTCGGTATCTATCCATGCGATGTCGTCACGGTCCACGCGATGACACAGCAGACACTGCGGGAAACCGGCGTCGGCAATTTCATAAATTACCGGAAGGAAGTCTTTAGTCATGCAGAAGTGAACGACACCCTCCAGCCCCAGGCGAGTGACGGTTTCGGCGTGTCCTTCATTCTGCCGGCGTTCGACCGTCAGATCCACCGTTCGCAGGGCAAAACCATTTTGCATGGAACTCGCCATCATGCCTGAAATCACTTCACGATCACAAATGCCCAGTTCGGATGACGGATGGTAATCAAGCGTTGCCAGCCCGATGACGGGAAGGTTCTTTACCGCCCGCTTGAGGGCCATGCGGCTGGTGTTCATCGCACGCAGTATCTTCTGTCGCGTGTCGGGATCAACATTCGGCGATCCGTTTAACGCGCGGGACACAGTGGCGGTGCTGATGCCCAGTTGCCTGGCAATCTCGGCCTGGCTCATTGCGGGCTTGCGGACTTTCTTAGTGGTCTGTTCCGTGTCCATACAGACATGATATCATTGTGGAAGAGGATGTGCAACATGTTACATATTGCTTGGTTCCCCCGAAGAGATACACACGCTCAGTATGAACGATACTACAATTGCTTTCACGCGTCCAGAAGATTGATACGCAGAGCAGGTGAGCAGTAGAACAAAAACTAGGGACGGTGCCTTATTTAAATAGGAATAATCTGAAACGAAATAAATAAGGCACCGTCCCTAGTTTTATGGAATCAGTTTTCGGGGAAGATCATCGCTTCGGCGAATTCCATCTGGAAGTTCATATCTTGAGATAGCTCAACATGTTGGGTATCGCGGGCTAGTTGTTCCGCTTGTTTTCGAGCACGGGTAGACAGCAGTGCCCATCTTGCGCCGTCGAGCGAGGCGTTGCCCACGTATCTGATTTTCGTGTGATCGACATCGCCGGGCAGCAGTCCGATACGCTGGGCCTTGTTGCGCCGAATGAAGCTGCCAAATCCTCCGGCTATCAGAACTTGTGCAAGGTCGCTCGTCGCCAGGTCTGCCTGTTTAAGCAGGATCTTGATTCCTGCTCTTATGGAACCCGCAGCCAGTTGCAGCTCTCTTATGTCACGCTGGTTGAGGGTGATCGGTCCGCGCGGGGACTCGGCCAGCAGAAACGCCGGTTGACCGTCCTGAGATTCAATCACGCGATCCCTCAGGGCACTGGGCAGGTCCGCGGGCAGTTCGTCACCGGTCAGCAGGCGTCCCTCGGGAGAGATAATGCCAACTTCAAGCATGTCCGCTGCCAGGTCTATCAGCCCGCTACCGCACAAGCCAACGGGCTTGGCGTTTCCGATTACGTTTATTTCCAGATCGTCCGTGATTACCACTTTCTCTATCGCGCCGTTGGTCGCTCGCATTCCGCACGAGATGCGGGCACCCTCAAACGCCGGGCCCGCAGCCGTCGATGCAGCCAGCAACTTGCCCCCATGTGCCAACACGATTTCGCCGTTCGTACCGATATCCACCATCAACGTGGCGCCGGTGGCTTGGGATAGCTTGGTTGACAGCGTTCCGGCAACGGTGTCGCCGCCCACGAAACCGCCCATTACCGGGAACACGTAAGCTGCGCCCTGCGGATGTATGTTGAGTTTGAGTTCGGATGCGCGGAACATGAGCCCGCGTCCGTGTGCAGGAACGAACGGGATTTGCCCAAGTTGTTGGGGATCCAGGCCGCACAGCAGGTGCTCCATTGTGGTATTACCTGCGAAGCTCACTTCATATATATATTTCGCGTTCTTGCCGGATTTCGTGCACAGTTCGGCAATCAGCGAGTTGACGGTTTCTATGATGGCAGCTTGTTGCTCTGCCAGTGCGGTATCGCTTTCGGTGCAACGCATGATTCGCGTGATGACGTCGTCGCCGAATCGCGTTTGGGGATTCATGTCTGAGGCTATCGCCAGTTCGCTTCCGTCGCAAAGGTTCAGCAGCGATGCGACAACTGTTGTAGTGCCGATATCGAATGCCACGCCAAGGCACATGTCGGTGGTGTCGCCCGGTTCGAAATCTATCAGGTGGTGATCGGTGAGCACAGCAGTGCCTTCCCACCCGGATTGCCTCAAAAGCTGCGGAATTGCCCGCAGTGTATTCAGGTCTACCTTCACTTGCCCGATCGCCTCGTCAAGACGAGTCAGGTCCGGCATATCGTCTTCCAGCGACGGGGCATTCAGCTTGACATGCACTTTGCGGACTGCGGGCATAACTTCGTCGGCGGCGTTATTGTGCGATTCCATGAGGATCTGGTGCTGAGAAGCAAATCGCGAACCTTCCGGAACGGTGACGGTGGTTTCGCCGCAGATAGCCGTCTGGCATGCAAGCCGCCAGCCTTCTGCCAGCTCCGCATCGCTGAAGAACTTTTTGTCGGTGTCGCCCGGTTCGCATGCGCCGGCGGTAACCAGCAAGCGACACTTTCCGCACGTGCCCGCTCCGCCGCAGGGGGCGTCAAGCGTCAGGCCCGCTCGGGCGGCGGCTTCGGTCATTTTCGTGCCGGGCAAGACGAACACTGTCCGGCTGTCGGGTTCAAATGTTACTCGTACCTGTTGCGACATCATCATTCTCCACATTGAGGCAAATCGACTTCTTCAAAGGTATAACTAGACATAACGTATCGACCCTTTGCAAGCTTTGGACTTTGATATTTGAACATCTTATCGCCAGTGGACCAAAAACCAGTTCCAAGCGCATATGCTTTGGCGATATGCTGGCAATATGCCGATTCGCATTGAGGTGGAACAATCGCCTCCGAAGCGGCCGATTGAGCGGATTTCACAGGATTCACAGGATTTGCATGATTTGGAAAATATTGACATTTACGAACCCATGGTGGCTGGTCGCATGCCTGGCTGTGTGCGTGCCTGCCTATATCGCCGCGCGAAGACGCATGCGAGCAAGGCCGGTGTCGCGCGTGTCCGTCTGCATGCAGATGGCGTGTGTGATCGCGGCCGCCATTGCACTGGCCGGACCGAACTTGATCGCAGGCAGCTCAACGCCTCTGCCGTGGCTCGTGCTCAGTGATGTTTCGGCATCCATGCGGGGTCAGCAGGATATTCTCTTACCGCCCACACTGGCGACCGAAAGGTACTGGTTCGCAGCCAATGTCGCATCCAAGCCTGCCGACGTGGATCGCACCGGCACGCGAATATCGCAAGCCCTGCGTGTGGCGGCGGGCGAAGCACGAAACGGTCGCGCGTCGGGGGTGCTGATAAAGACGGATGGTCAGTTCATGGATGATCGCTGGGAGGCTATAGCGGGCGAACTGGGCCAGGTGGGCGTTCCCGTCATTATCATACCGGCAGCGGACAGGATCGCAGATGCCAGGATAGACCGCTTTGTTGCCAGGCGAGATATGGACGGGAGCGTGCGGCTGACGGTTGCTGTTGTCTCGAACGTCAGCGATGCAGCAGTGCTGACGATATCACGCGGGCCAAACGCTACCCCCGTAGCTCAGAGAAGACTCACCCTTGCGCCAAATCGCCCGCAGACGGTGGTCTTCGCCGATGAACACAGTCCCGCGGGGTTCCGCCGGTATCGGGCAACCATAACGCCGGGCGATATTCTGGATGAGAACAATACCGCAGACGCTATCCTGCCAAGCCGCACCCCGCTGATTGCCTGGGTAGCGGGAAAGGGCACCAATGCATCGGACCTGGTCAGCATCGACAGCTCAATGCGGCCGGAAGGAATTCCGCTGGAAGACATGCCCCACAAGGCGGACTCGCTTGGCAGATACTCCGCAGTTGTAATGGTGCTGGCCCCCGGGCAGTTGCCAGCGCTGGCGGCTCGTCGGGCACTTCAACGTTATGTAATGGGCGGCGGTGGGCTGCTACTTGTGGGCACCGGCCCGGCGGACGGCCCGGCAGACGCCGGCGATCCGCTGAACGTGATCTCTCCGCTAATTCCCGTTCCTTACAGCCGCTCGCCACTCATGGTGACGGTTATCCTGGATGCGTCGGGGTCGATGGCGAACCCGCCCGCCGGTGCCTCCGCCGGCAGAACACGCTTTAACCTCGCGTCCGACGCGGTGCTGAATTTGCAGAGGTATTTGACGAACAAGGACCGCCTGAGCGTGATCACCTTCGCCGATTCGCCCACAGGCCTTTATGACAGCGGATCGAATCCGATAGACTATTCATCGCTTGGTGACGCATTGGCCAAGATAGAGCCCGCAGGTGCTACGAAGTTATTCGACGCGATAAAACTGGCGGCGGCCGCACGTGACGACAAAGGCAGGCGTCGCCTTACGATTATCGTGAGCGATCTGAACACCGAGCGTTTCGATGCCACACAAGCCGCCCGCCTGATTCGCCAGAACGGATCGTCACTGGCGATAGTAGCAATATCCGCAGACGGATCGGGCGATGGCGCGGGCCTGCCGGTCGAGAAACTCACCGAGCTGACCGGGGGGCATCTTACATGCACTGGGGACCTTCGCGGGCTTGCGGGGATATTTTCGAAGTTGGTAAATGTAGGCAGAGGGCCTCGCTACAAGTTCGGTGAACTGAAGATGGCGATGAAGGATGCTCCGGCCGGCGCGTCATCTTTGGAGGGCATGCGGGTTAGCTCCATCCCCTGTGCGGCGCCCAAGAAGACAATTGTGCTGATCAATGCGGGCGGCGAGGCGGTTCTCGGTGCTACGCAAGTCGGTCTTGGTCGATCGGCGATGTTCGCTATAGATCCAACCAGGCTGCCGGGACAATCCGATCGCGATCATGTGGCGAAAGTGCTGGGCGGAATCCTGAAATGGACCATGCGTCCCGATACTGACAGCCGGTTTGACGGCAAGGTCACGGTTGAAGACAGGGGCGTCAAGGTGACGGTCTCGGCCATTGGCGAAAGCGGCAGCATGAACAATCTTGAGCTGGTCGCATTCTGGCGAGATGTTTCGGGTGGCATGCCCGCTCACGCGGCGGAGATGAAGCAGGTAGCACCGGGCAGATACGAAGCGATTCTTGAAAAGGTGACGACTAGTGGTGTAGCGGTTGTGCTTATGAAGGGAAGCACGGTCTGGCAGTCACGCGGGAAGTCAGCGGGTGTGGGTGAATTCGCCAGAACCGGCGCCAACTGGGAGAATCTCAATCGCCTGGCAAAACTCACCGGCGGCAGGCTTATTGATGAAAGAAGTGGGATGGTTACCGGTGTTGGGGAGGAAGCTGGAGAGAAAGCTGGAGAGAAAGCTGGAGTGAAAAGGGGGACTGTCCCATGTTTGAGGGACTGTCCCCTTTTTCACGGTCATGTGCGATCCACCGCAAAGAAGGGGACAGTCCCGCCCCGGCGGACAGGCCCAGAAGCGGGACAGTCCCGCCCCGGCGGGCAGGCCCAATTTTTGCTCCCATTGTCACTCGATGATTTCACAGTCGACACCAAACGCCAGTCGCTGCCGGTCTGGCCGATATTCGCCGCGATTGCGATAGTGTGCATGGCAGCAGATTGGCTCTGGTTGTCGCCAAGCAGAAGATAATTCAGACAAATCGCCTGAAGCCAATTCATCGAGACGCATTATTACTATTTAAATGGGGACGCTACCCGTTTTATGGTTGACATCAGCGGTTAATGTCGTATGGTTGTGTCATGCCAAGAATGCCCAGGGTGGTCATACCAGGTTGTGCACACCATGTTACTCAACGTGGTAATCGCTGCGAGGATATCTTCTTCAGTGATCTTGATCGGCTCCGCTATCTGGAGCTGCTCGGCCAGTACGCCGAGAAGCATGGGCTGGCTGTCCAGGCCTACTGCCTGATGAGCAATCATGTCCATCTCGTCGTCGTGCCCGAGCGAGCCGAGTCGCTGGCCTGCGCCCTCAAGCCTGTCCACCTCCGCTACGCTCAGCACGTCAACTGGACGCAGCAATTGAGCGGGCGTCTGTGGCAGGGGCGATTCTACTCGTGCACGCTTGACACGGCACATCTCTGGGCCGCGGTTCGCTACGTCGAACTCAATCCCGTACGTGCGGGGATTGTTGCCAATGCAGAGGATTGGGCCTGGTCCTCCGCACGCGCACATTGTGGACTCGTCGGCTGCGAGTTGATCACCGATCCCTGTGGTATGCAGATCGACGTTCCGCCTGTGAAATGGTCCAAGTTGTTGGGCGATCCGTGGTCTGCAGATGACGAGAAAATGCTGGCCAACATCCGAAGTAACACGCGAACAGGTCGACCGGCCGGCAGTGCCAAGTTCACCGCCGAACTCGAACAAACCACGGGCCGAAATCTGGCCGCCCGCCCTCACGGCAGACCAAGGAAGAACAACGATAATCTCAAGCGAACCAAGCCCAGCCAGAAGGGCAAAACAAACGGGTAGCGTCCCTATTTGTCCGCCCTCACGGCAGACCAAGGAAGAACAACGATAATCTCAAGCGAACCAAGCCC
>CBDUQP010000145.1:0-7721 GCA_965369385.1 uncultured Phycisphaerales bacterium | reverse complement strand
ATCTGAAGCAACATCCCCGAAAGACGTCAGTCGTGGCAAGACTGCTTCAAGCTGAGATATTGCGCCATGCCAAGCAGACAGATAGAGCTGTCGTCATTCTTGACGGGATTGTTGCTGGCGCTCGCAAAACGATTGCTCCGACTGCAGCGGCGGATCGTGACGCCTCACAAGAGAAGTATGGTTGGCGTATCCACTGCCTATGGCGGCCGGAATATGATGCATGGCGAATAAGGGCAGGACTGCTTGCCAAGACAGACCCGCAGAAGTCGGCGGAACTGATCACTGAATTGGCAAGAGCTGCAAGCCCGGATGGATGGCACTGGCAACTCAACAAGATTGCAGGAGAATTGGCACGTCAGAATAAGCAAGAGGCTACTGCTATTGAACAATATAGATTGGCTGAAAAAGGATTACAGTCAGCCATAAAAAAGGATCAAGATCGTGAGCATCTTAAGACGCCGCCAATGGAAGGTTCTCCGGCAGTACTGACGCCATTAGAGCAAGAACTGGCTGAAGTGCAGAAGAAGATCGCCCGGTAGTCTGGTCTGTCTCTCATTTCATTGCATTGCGAATGTCTCTTGCGATCAGTTGCTTGGTGTTGATAATCCGGCCGGTTTCGATGATATTGTTGGTGATAGCTCTGCTGGTGACGCTGTCTGGCCAAAGCGGCTGAGTTTATGCTTAATCAAGGTGAATATGATGTCTGAATCTCTATTCGGCACGTGCGGGAAATTTGATCTGGGGTGCAATTACTGGGCTTCGCATGCCGGTGTGCATATGTGGTCCGACTGGCGGCCGGATGTGATCGAGGAGGATCTCCAGCAGCTTGCCAAAATGGGACTCAAGATTCTGCGTGTGTTCCCGCTCTGGCCGGAGTTTCAGCCGATTAACGCTATGCTCCGCCCCGGGCCCACGATTGTGGAAATGCGGCACGGTGAAGAGTCTTTAGGCGCAGATGCGATGGGCACCGCGGGCGTATCTCCCCAGGCAATGGAGCGGTTCGGGCAGTTTGCCGAGATCGCCGAGAAGCATGGATTTTCGCTGATAGTCGCGCTGGTTACCGGATGGATGAGCGGCCGCCTGTTCGTTCCGCCTGCATTGGCCGGCAGGAACATTCTGACTGACGCCACAGCCATCCGCTGGGAGCTGCGGTTCGTCAAGTGTTTCGTGGAGCATTTCCGCGAGAGCCAGGCCATCGCCGCATGGGGGCTCGGCAACGAGTGCAACGTGATGGGGCCGACATCGCAGGATGAAGCCTACGCATGGACGGCCACGATTTCCAACGCTATCCGCGCGGCCGACCCCACTCGCCCGATCATCTCCGACATGCACAGCCTGCTGCCCGACTCGGCCGCTAACTGGCGAATCCAGGACCAGGCGGAACTCACCGACGTGCTGACGACGCATCCGTATCCGATATTCACGCCGCACTGCGACAATGACCCCCTGAACACGATTCGCTCCTGCCTGCACAGCGTTGCTGAGAGTTGCATGTATGGCGATGTTGGCAATTGCCCCTGCCTGCCGGAGGAATTCGGTACACTCGGGCCGATGGTCGCCAGCGAAGAGATCGCGGCCGACTACACTCGCACGTGCCTGTTTTCGAACTGGGCTCATGATAATCGCGGCCTGATCTGGTGGTGTGCCAACGAGCAGGCGCACCTGCCGCATCCTCCCTATGATTGGCAGGCGCTGGAGTGCGAACTCGGCCTGCTACGCCAGGACCGTACGCCCAAGCCGGCGGCGCTGGCGATGAAGGCGTTTGCGGAGTTCCTCGATTCGCTGCCGTTCGATTCGCTGGGCCCGCGGGCCATGGATGCCGTATGCATACTGAGTCACGAACAGGATACGTGGGCGGCCGCCTATAGCAGTTTCGTGATGGCGACGCAGGCCGGGCTGGCGATAGAGTTCCAGTTTGTCGATCAGCCACTCAAGGATGCCAATGTGTATCTGCTGCCGAATGCGACCGGGTCGCAGTGCCTCCCGCGGAGACAGTGGCTGGCATTGCTCGACAAGGTTCGCGCCGGTGCGACACTGTATATATCGAGCCACAGCGTGATGCTTAGCGAATTTGAGGACGCGACGGGCCTGCGACTTCAGACACGCGAGCGGGCGGCCAGCGAGACGATCAGCTTCGATGGCGTCGATGGTCTGGAATCGCTGACGGTGGATGTGCCTGTTCGGCTCAATCTGGAATCGGTCGGTGCGGAGGTGTTGGGGCGGTTCGACGATGGTGACGTGGCGTTTTCGCGGAATTCATATGGCAGGGGTGAAGTCTACTTCATGGCGGCCCCGGTGGAATTGCACATGGCCGAGAATTCGGGCGTCTTCACGGGTGCCCAGGCCCAGGCCGCGTGGCGATTGTATGAACACGTCGGCCGCGATGCACTGGCGGGGCATGTTGCAAGAAAGGATCATCCGTTGGTTGGCCTGACCGAGCACACTATGGATGATGGCGGCCGCGTGCTGGTGTTGATCAACTACAGTCCCAACGCGATCACAACGCAACTGACGCTGCAAGACGGCTGGTCCATAGCAAGCACACTCTATGGCGAAGCCCCAAAAGGCGAGGCCTGCACACTGCCCGCCAACGACGCACTGGTGCTAATGGTGAAGGCCGGCTGATGTTTTGCGGGTATGACTGATGGCGATGGAGCTGGTGTTAGATGAGCCTGTGCTTTGCTGCTCAGTGCAAGGGTTTCTGGTTGTGTTGCTTGCGGATTGTCTGGGCGGCGGTGAACAGGTGTCGCTCTGACTTGAAGAAGCTCGACAGATTGCCCGTGGAGATTTGGATGTTGGCTGCGGTGTCTGCCAGTGCGCCTTGGCACGCGTCGAAGACATCGAGCACGATAGCGGCTACCGGCCAGTACCGCCGGTCGCGCTTGCCTACCTTAAGCTTCATCAAACTGTCTCTTAGCGTGGGTTCTGTCCCGGTCTTCTCACGCTGGTCGGCCGGCGGTTTCTTGGCCTTCTGCTGCTTGGGTACGAACATGCACTCGCGCAGTGACGTGGGAATCTCCCCGTTGGGTGAGTAGTCGGTTCGCATCTGGCAGGCGATATGCATTCGCAGGCGTTTGATTGCAATGCGTTTGTTATCGTGTTGGCTTCGTGATTCGTTACCGTGGGCCACGATTCCGCTGGGGCGGTGTGTCAGGCGGATCGCCGAGGAGACCTTGTTGCGGTGCTGCCCGCCCGGGCCTGAAGCCTTGTAGGCGGCAACGTCGCAGTCGTCTACCAGTTGCCTATCGTCGCAAGCGAGCCAGAAATCTCTATCGGACATAGTTAGGATATTACGCGTCTGTTTACACAAGTGCAAGTGTTGACTGTTGCGTGTGTAATGGTTCTCCAGGGGGGGGGCAAATGCGTTTTGGGGGCATCTCGTATTTTTTGTATCTTGGCGATATTCATGCATTGCGGTAGAATGGTGTCTGCGAGTTAATGAGACTTTTGCCATTGCTGCAATGTTCTAGAATGTATCCATGGCTGCGTCATAGAGATGCGGAAAGGTATATGTGTATGGACACGCCGATGAATGAATGGAAAGATGCCGAGGGCCGTGTAGAGCGTGCCCATCGCCTGTTTGAAGATGGACGCTGGCCCGAAGCCGCCGCCGAACTGCAAGCTGCGATCTCGATCAATCCTTATAATGCTGCATGGCACTATAATCTCGGTCTCGCCCTCGAAGCCATGAGCGACTACGAGCGTGCGGGCGAGTCTTTGTCCGCAGCCGCCCAGTTGGAAAGCGAAGATATCGAAATCCTTAACGCGCTTGGCGTCAATATGACACGTCAGGGCAAGTACGCCGAATCCCTCGAAGCCTTCGAGTGCATCATTGCGATCGATCCGAACTACGAAGCCGCATACTGCAATCGCATCATTACGTATACCGAAATGTCGCAGCACGATGAGGCCGAGGTTATGTTCTACATGGCCAGGATGCTGGAGGAAGACTGCCCCCTGTGCTACTACAATATCGGTAACAGTTTCCTCGCCCGCAAAGAATACGCCCGGGCCATCGATTGCTGGGAGTATGCACTCAAAATCGATCCCGAACACCCGCAGGCAAACGCACGCATAGCGGACGCACTGTGGGCGCAGGGTGATTTTGAAGGTGCAAAGAAGTACTTCAAAAACGAACTGGAGCTCTTCGGCGATGAAGTTGACGTTCTCTTGGATTACGGTGATCTGCTGCTGGACCTTAACGAAGTTGACGAAGCCGAAAAGAGCTTCCAGCACGTGCTTACGCTCGATCCGGACAATGTCAGCGGCATATTCTCACTGGCTGACTTGGCAATCAAACGCGAGCAGTGGTCGCTGGCGGAGAAGCATCTGCATACTGTGCTCCAGCTTGATCCCGGTTACCCATGTGCACACGCACGTCTCGCCCAGACGCTCATCCGTCGCGGCCAGATAGAGGAAGCAGCAAAACACCTGCTGACCGAGATTCGCCGCGCGGGCGACAGCTCTGAAATGCTGAACGAGCTGGCACACCTGCTGCTTGAGGCGCATCTGGTGAAACATGCAAACGCCGTGCTTCGCAAGCTGGTGGATCTTTCTCCCGAAGACCCATGTGCCAGACACAACCTGGCCGTGAGTTACTTCAAGATGAAAGATTACGAGCGGGGCATACTGCATTGCCGAAAGGCACTGAAGCTGAATCCCGAATACACACTCGCACTGTATAATCTGGCACTTGCCCACAGCAAGCTCGGCCAACGCTCCCGCGCCAAACGCTATATCTCCATGGCCTTGACACTCGAACCCCAGGATGAGAACCTCCAGGAATTGTCAAAACGCCTGGGCATGGCCGGGATGTGGACGAAGGTTCTCCGTGCGTTCGGCATAGGCAAGGTCAAACTGCAAAAAAGCTGAGCAAAATGGGGACTGGCTCAATCCTGTCTGGCATGGTGGTTGCGACCGCGTCCGCTTCTTCGAATGTTTCTCAGAGGCCGAAGGTCTCGCCAGATCTTGGGCGGAGGCAATATTGAAACAGCCTCCGATCCAGCGGCCACGTTGAAACAGAGTCCTGAAAGGGCGATACGCATTTGTCTGACTGGCGATTCGCAGCGAGCAGGCGTTAGCTCTCCGACAGGCAGCAATTCTCGGTCTTGTATCGTCCCGTCCTGCTTCGCTCTACGAGCTTCGCAGGACAAGTCGGGGCTTGGCTATTCTTGCATGCCTTGTCCGGAGGCTTTACGCCTCCGTCTAAGTTCTTGCCGGCCCTTCGGGCCGGAGCCCATCCGCTCACCGGCCAATCCTCACTTTTACACCACGCATCCCGCATCTCCAAATCCCCCAAGAGTTGAATATTCGGCCAATCTTTGCTATCACACGTTCTGAATGCCCGGAGCAAAATGGGGACTGGCTCAAGAAGCGTAGCCTAAGGCGTAGCGCACGTGCCTGTCCCCGATTTTGCGGCAGACTGCGTTTGTGTGGTTTTTCTTGCGGTTTGATGCGTAATACGCGAAAAAAGGGACCCCGATGTACATCGGGACCGGGACAGTCCCCATTTTCGCTCGCTTTTGGCGGTTCACGCGTACTGTTCAATCAAGATCGTACAAAGATAAACCAATGGAGTTGCTGACACATGGCAGATACATCAAAACCCACGGTAGTGGTTTCCGAAACGCTCAGCGAGCGTGCTCTCGGCTGGCTGGCTGAGCGGGCGAACATTATTCGCTGTGACGCCGAAGATGCGATCAATCACGTTGAGCAGGCCGACGGCCTGATAGTGCGAACCTACACGCAGGTGAATCCCGAACTGCTCGACCGGGCGATCAAGCTTAAGGTCGTTGGCAGGGCAGGGGTAGCGCTCGAAAACGTAGACATCCCGGCCGCCAGGGCTCGCGGCGTTGAAGTGGTCCATACGCCGGCGTCCAACACGCTGGCAGTGGTCGACTACGTGATGGGTGCACTGGTTCGCATGAATCGCAAGTTCTGGCCGATGTCAGGGCCGGTGACGCCTGAGGAGTTCCACAAGAGCCGGAAGGGCGCTTACGGGAGTTTCCTTTCGTCCAAGACAATCGGCATTATCGGCTGCGGACGCATCGGTTCACGAGTCGGCCGCGCCGCGGCAGCACTCGGCATGAAGGTGCTCTGGAACGATATTCGCCCGATAGAGCTGGACTACCCAGCCACCGAGGTAGACAAGGAAACGCTCTACCACGAAAGCGATATCATCACGATTCACGTAACACTTAATGAGTCGACCACCAAGTTCATGGCGGCCGAGCAGTTTGCACAGTTCAAGGAAGGGTGCCAGTTCATCAACGCCGCACGCGGTCAGTGCGTTGACTATGATGCACTCGCCAATGCGATCCGCAACGGGCAGGTGGCGGCCGCCACGATAGACGTTCACGATCCCGAACCGCCGCCGATGGACTACCCGATGTTCGGCCTGGACAACGTATTCCTGAGCCCGCACACAGCCGCCCGCGTCCCCGAAGCAATGGAACGCATGTGCGACGTAGTCTACGACATAATGGCAGTAATAAACGGCGAATCCCCCGAATACCCGGCCCCGAGGGACTGACAGCGGGCCGGCAGCATTAGCGGATGCCCGATATGAATGCGTCCCATGCTGGTTGCCTTCGGGGCAGTCAGCATGGGACGTTTGTGTGTTGGAGCTCCGTTAGATCGTAGACCAAGCTGTGCGTCCGGTCGCGGCTGGGGCTTTTCTACTTTCGGCGGCGGAGCAGGGCGGCGGCTGAATGGCCTCGGCCTCCGAAATCGGTTCGTTTCTCGCGATCATGCCCCCGCCGACAGCAGTCAACGTCAGCCCAATCACCAGAGTAAACACCGCAAACAAAGCCACAGTCCTGACCATTACTGATACTCCTTCATGCACCTGATGCAACGGCTGATATGTGCGGCTCGTCTGCGTCGCCTCTACTCGATTATTGACCGCTCTTCTTTGTCAGCATGGTTCGTACGGCTTGGGATCCCAGTTCGCGGCAGGCCGCCAGGACCTCCGGCATGTTCCTGACCTCGCCTTTCCTGTAAACCGAGGCGCACACGTCACCGATGTATGTCCCGTGCAGGACCTTGGCGTTGAGTTTCATCGGCTCGGTTACCCACTTGCCGTGCTGCGGGTCTGGCCGGCCGAAGGCGCAGAGGACGATGTGGCCCTTTCCTCTGAATCTCTCCCGATATTCCGGATGATTGAAATAGGATGACATGCGATCCAGAAAACACTGCATCTGGGCCGCGGGGCCTGACCAATACACGGGGGTAGACCAGATCACGATATCGGCGGCCAGGAATCGCTCAAGAAGTGCGGGAAAGTCGTCATCTTTCCGCGGGTCATCTCTTGAGCCGGTATTGTCGGCTACCTCCGCGATAGGGCGGACATGGTAGTCGTCCAGATAGAGCTTCGACACGCTCGCGCCAGCCGCCTGCCCGCCCGCCAGAACCTCACCGGCCATGATGTCCGTATTCCCCTCTTTTCGGGGGCTGGCGATTAGTGCAAGGATTTCCATTCCAGCAAGTTCCATCATCAGTCAAGAGGGCAAATCCATCGCCCGCGGCTCCGACACGCCAAGGCTCATTCCCCTGCGATGCTCGATTCTCCACTTTATGATCGCACAAGTCAATGCTATGCATACCGATACGCAGGGCTTACGCATCAAAATTTATGCATGCCATTGTTGTTTTTGCCGCTACTGCCGTTGCTGTTCGGGCCGAAGGTCCGATGGGCGGTTAGCCGGGGGTCAGCCGCGACG
>CBDUQP010000144.1:0-7801 GCA_965369385.1 uncultured Phycisphaerales bacterium | reverse complement strand
GAAACATATTGTCGATACCGCCGGTATGAATATACCCGCCCTGGCGACGCCCGAAGAAGTCAGCAAACGCAGAACAAACGTAGCCGGTGTCAACATCCCGGTGTTTGACGGCGTGACCTTCCCAAAGATCACCTACAGCCTCTTCGCCACCCCGCAATGGGTGGACAAGGCTCTTGCCGACTTCCGCGAAGTGAACACCTTCCAGGCCGAAGCCGACGTCCTGCAGGAACAGTTCGACCTGCTCGACAAGGAACTTACCAAGATTATCCAGCGAGTGAATCTCTTTGAAAAGATCATGATCCCGCAATGCCGCGAGATTATCCGGGTGATTCGCATCAAGCTAGGCGATGAAATGACGGCCGCTGTCGGAAGAGCAAAGATCGCCAAGGGTAAGATATCCGAAGAAGGCACCGGCGAAAATACCGACGTAGTTTACGAATCCGCAACAGTGCCCAGCGCACAGGAAGATGACTCGCAATGATAGCGAAGATGTCCAAAGTCTATGTTGTCAGCCGCAAGTCTGACCGCCCCGCATTGCTGAACGCTCTCGGCGATCTTGGTGTCATCCACCTTACGCCCGTCGATGCGTCACGCGCCATCGCCGATGAGAAGCTCTCTGCCAAGATCGACGACTGCGGGCACGCACTGCTACTGCTCAGTTCCCTGCCCGCCACCGACGCACCGGCGGACATGGACGCCGAAGACATCGTCGATGAAGTCGTACAGATTCAACGCGAGTCCGCCGAGCAAAACAACCGCCTGTCAGCACTGCATCGCCAGCTTGCCCCGCTCGAAATCTGGGGCGATGTGCAACTTGAACAGTTCACACAGCTCGCCGAAGCAGATATCAACATACGTTTCTTCCGCATCGACTCAGCCGATATCGGAGAAATCGACGCGGACTGCGTGCAAATTGTCGGTCAGCTCGGCGATGATTCGGTAATCGCCGTCATTAAACGCCAGGGAGAGTTGAACCTCCCCGAATCCGCGACCGCGATCCCCCTGCCCGCCAGAGACAGACCGTCCATTCTCGCAGAAGCAGAACGCATCGACGAAACTCTGAAAACCGCCGGCCAACGCCTGGACGTGCTCGCAGGAGCAACCGACGCAGTGAGCAAACGCCTTGCGATGCTCAAACAGCAGGAAAGCTACGTGATTGCACATCGCGGAGGACTGGAAGATGAAAACCTCTTCGCCATCCAGGGATGGGCGCCCGTTGAGCAGGCAGAAACGCTTGCCAATGACCTGGCAACCAAGGGCGTCGATGCCGCAGCCAGCATCACCGCCCCCGATGTGGACGAACAACCTCCCACACTCGTGCGGTATCCGCGTTGGGTAAAACCCATCGAGGCACTGTTCAAGATACTGGGCACCACGCCGGGATACCGCGAATACGATCTGGCACCCTTTTTCATGCTCGCCATGCCGATTTTTGTCGGCATGCTGATCGGCGATGCGGGATACGGCCTGATCTTCGCGCTGATCGGCATGACATGCTACGGTAAGATAGTCGCAAAAGCCGGCAAACCTGCTGCCCAACTGATACTCGTGTTCGGTGTGGTTACCATGGTTTGGGGCCTGCTATCGGGCAACATCTTCGGATTGTCGCCCAATGATTTCGCATGGGCCGCTGGCGCGGGCACGGTGCTGGGCCTGCCAGAGGCAACCGGACTGATGGCGTCTATCGCCAGAGGCTTCCAGAGCATTGCCGTTGTCTGGACTGACGATGCCGAAACTGCCATGAATAACGTTATTAAGATCAGCTTCCTTATCGGGACGATCCATCTCGTGCTTGCCCATCTGCTTCAGGCAATCGGCTTGGCTCCCAGCCAGCGTAGCATCGCCCAGATCGGCTGGGTAGCGTTCCTTATCGGCATGCTGGGTGCGGTGTGGACGATGTTCTTCCCCGCAAGCCAATTAATGCCAATGAACGCAGTTCTTGGGTTACTCGGCGCGGGTTACGGTCTGGTCGTGCTGTTCAGCGTTCCCTGCCGCAACCCTCTCAAGCGTATCGGCCTCGGGATCGCCACCAATCTGTTGCCCTGTATCGGAGCGTTTTCCGACACTATCAGCTACATTCGCCTGATGGCGGTCGGTCTTGCCAGTTATTACATAGCTTTTGCGTTCAACGGTCTGGCCTTCACGATAGGCTCAGCCGGGTCGGTCTATATCGTATTCAGCGTGTTGATCATCATTCTGGCACACACGCTGAACATAATACTCGGGCTCATAGCAGTCTTCGCACACGGTGTGCGTCTGAACATGCTTGAGTTCTCCAGCAATGCTAATGTGCAATGGGTAGGCCAACCTTATGCCCCCTTTGCAAACACTGTAGTCGAAGGAGATAGCTGATGGACATGGGATGGCTTGGTCAAATTGGGTTCGCATTGCCTCTGGGTTTAGGGGCTATCGGTAGCGCCCTTGGTATCGGAGCAGCCGGCAGGGCTGCCGCAGGCGCTTGGGCAAAGGAAGCCAAAGAAGGCAAACCACTGAACTTCCTTTACGTAGCACTCACGGGTATGCCCCTTTCGCAGACGATTTACGGCTTCGTGCTGATGCTTGCGCTGCTTAAGGGCCACGTCTATAACCCCGAATTCATGGCAGCCAACGGTGCAGCCGTGTTCAGCATCGGCCTGGCATGCGGTCTGGGTGAGCTTTTCAGTGCATGGATGCAGGGCGTTATCGGCGCAGCCGGTATTCGCGCTATGGCAGAAGGCGAAGGCAAGCCGTTTACGTTTGCGATTATCGCCATGGGCATCGCCGAGACCGTCGGCCTGTTCGCTTGCTTCTTCATGTTCCTGATGATGCCGTAGAATATGGGCAAGAATACTAAGATGCGAGGCATGCTTCGATCCATGCGTTAAGCATAATCTTAGCATCTCGCATATAACGAAACGAACCCGCGTAACGTGTGATACTCATGCGTTGCGCGGGTTCTGCTATTGACACTGGATGGTGTTTTCTGTAACACTTATTCTCACCATGCCAAAGTGTCTACTAACATCATTGTTTTTTATTCTATTCGCCGCCGGCTGCGCAATTCCGCAGGCTCAGAACACTCGCGCGTGGCAAAGGCTCGAGGTAGACCCCGTTACCGGTAGCGGATATTACATCTTCGTTCCCGATACGTACCAAAGCAATTCCCCCATGCCACTGCTGGTGAGTTGTCACGGCACCCCACCGTTCGACATTGCGAACCATCACATAAAAATGTGGAAGATGCTGGCCCAGGAAAACGGCTGCATCGTGGTTGCTCCCGAGTTGATGGCGACCGACGGTCTCATAGGTGATGGTCCGATAGTTGGCATGCTCGCCAACGAAAGATTCATTCTCAGCATCGTCAGCCAGCTTACGTATCGCTACAACATTGATCGCGCCAACATCATGATAACCGGCTTCTCAGGCGGCGGATTCCCCACATATTGGGTAGGCCTGCGACATCCTGACATTTTCTCTACGATAGTTGCGGAGAACTGCAATTTCTCGAGGCATAACGTGGATGGCTGGTACCCCAAAGAAGCGAAGAACTCGAAGATCATGGTGTATTACGGATCAAATGATCCGTTCACGATAAAGCTCCAGTCTCAAGATGCGATCAATTACCTGAACGAGAAAGGATTCACCGTTGAGACAAGAGTGCTTCCGGGTCAAGGACATCAACGCCGCCCCGATGTTGCGATGGAGTTCTTCAAATCACACTGGAAGACACCAATGCCATCAGCAGGACACATCGCCGCGCAGTAAACTCTCAAAAACATTTCACTTTGTTGTTGCCATAGCGACTGAAGAATTGCACAATCATCTCAACTCATAGAGTCACGTCGCGCGCTTTTCAATTGGCAATTGAACAGTCCCAAGCATGTGCAAAGCATCTCGCGGTGAAGTGCGAGTTCAACTTCGAACACACTTTACGCAAATCCATTTCAAGAATTATTTAACTTCAATCGCCTATAATGACGACAGAAGTTTCAAGAAGTCATTGTTTATGGCAATTGACAACCGATATGGCACGGAACATGAACACTGAATGTGTAGCGAGCATTGTTCCGCAACGCCGCAAGGAGATTCACGAATGGCGAAGAAGATAGCAAAGAAGGCAGCGAAGAAAGTTGCAAAGAAGAAACCCGCTGCCAAGAAGAAGGCCGTAAAGAAAGCTGCAAAGAAAAAAGTCGTAAAGAAGATCGTAAAGAAGGCTGCGAAGAAGAGAGTTATCAAGAAGGCCGCAAAGAAAGTCGCAAAGAAGAAAGTCGTAAAGAAGGCTGCAAAGAAAAAAGTTGTAAAGAAGAAGATCGTGAAGAAAGCTGCAAAGAAGAAAGTCGCAAAGAAGAAGATCGTAAAGAAGGTCGCAAAGAAGAAGGCTCCTGCCAAGAAGAAAGCCGCAAAGAAGGCACCTGCCAAGAAGAAGGCCGTCAAGAAGGTAGCAAAGAAGAAGACCGCTGCCAAGAAGAAGCCCGCAAAGAAGAAATAGTCTGTTCATTCAGATTTGCATTCCTTGCCTCTCGCTGCAAGGGGAATATACGAAACAGCGGAAGCTATCTCATTGATAACTTCCGCTGTTTTCGTTTATACACACTTCCACCAGCTCCCGCGTGCCCGGCTGGCAAGACGAATCATACCCGCCAATCAATATCTCACCATATTGCCCGCTGACAAGCACCCAACCACCTTTTGGCAGCCAGTTAAGCGATATTGCCATACTCTTGGGCTTCTGGGCTTGCTACCCGATAACATACCCTTATAATGCTCTCGTGCGCACTATTGCAGTTATCAATCAGAAAGGTGGAGTCGGCAAAACCACCACCGTCGCCAACCTCGGAGCCGCTATCGCTGCGATGGGGCATAAGGTCTGTCTTGTAGACCTCGATCCCCAAGCTCACCTCACTCTCCACTTCGGCGTAGAGCCCGGCCAGAGCGAAACCGGAGTCTATGACGTACTCGTTTCCGACGCTTCCTGCCAGGACGCCATCGTCAACGTTACCGAGAATATCTCCATCTTGCCGTCAGAGATAGATCTCGCCGCCGCCGAAATTGAACTGGTCACGACCGTAGGACGAGAACAAATTCTTACCGACAAGCTCGCCAAGTGCGATGGGCTTTTCGACTACGCCATGATTGACTGCCCGCCAAGCCTGGGGCTGCTTACGCTCAATGCACTGGCGGCCGCCGATGACGTGTTCATTCCGCTGCAACCGCACTTCCTCGCACTTCAGGGGCTCGGGAAACTGCTGGAAACCGTCGCACTCGTTCAAAAACGCATCAACCCGCGACTCAAAGTCACCGGCGTTATCATGTGCATGCACGAACGAAACACCCGCCTCGCGGCCGAGGTGGAAGCCGACATGCGGGAATTTTTCGACGCAACAAAGGGCACCGATGTCCCCTGGGGCAATACAAAACTTCTCAAAGCCACTATCAGACGCAACGTCAAGCTGGCCGAGTGCCCGTCCTATGGCACCACCATCTTCGATTACGCACCAGGTTCCAATGGCGCCAACGACTATCTTGCACTCGCAAAAGAGTTCATGGACTGCCTGAACGCCACCGAGACGCCACCCGTCAGCACTGAACAGACCCAGTGCGAAGCAGAATCACTGCCCGAATCGCAAGCTGAATCGGATGACACTTGCTCAGCGGCGGACTTGGATGCGGAATCGCAAGCTGATAACACCGCAGAATACCTGCCCGAAGATGTCGCCGGCCAACAGACCGACCAAACGCAGCAAACGCCCCACCCGCAGCCGACGCAACCACAAAGCGAATGAAACATACCTCACAATTTGCCCCCAGATATCGCCGCGCTGCCTACATCCTTTGTGCAGCCGCATGGGCAGCAGCGTTTCTCGCCACCCATACCCCCGTCCAGCACCTCCCGAAGCTGCACGCGACCGATGTTGTCTTGCATGGCGGAGGATACGCGATACTATCACTCCTTTTTGGTCTTGCACTGCTCGCTCGCGGCATCCCGCTGCGCAAAAGAAACGTCATCATCGCAATCACGATGATGACGTATGGTATTGGCGATGAACTCACCCAACCGCTCTTTGGCAGGCACGCCGCATTTTCGGATTGGCTTGCAGATGTCACAGGCGTAGTGATTGCGATCGCGCTGATGTGCCTTATCGCTGCCGCAAAGGGCCTGAGACGCAACAAAGCGTAATTTAACCCCCCATGCCCGCTTCCGCCACTTCGATGGCTCTCAGAAGGGCTCTGGCCTTGTTAAGCGTCTCTTCGTATTCACTTTCGGCCACGGAATCGGCTACGATGCCCGCGCCGGCCTGCAAATACGCTTTCCCATCGACGATAACCATCGTCCGCAGCGCAATGCACGTGTCCATATTGCCCGAAAAATCAACATAGCCGACCGCACCGGCGTATGGCCCCCTGCGAGTAGGTTCGAACTCGTCGATTATCTCCATCGCGCGTATCTTCGGCGCTCCAGACACCGTTCCAACCGGCAGCGTTGCCTTGAGGGCATCAAACGCGTTCATTCCTTCGGCAAGCTTGCCCTTCACATCAGAAACGATATGCATCACGTGGCTGTAGCGTTCGACTGCCATCAGGTCCGAAAGTTCCACGCTCTTGGGCTCAGCCACTCGTCCAACATCGTTTCGCGCCAGGTCCACCAGCATTATGTGTTCTGCGCGTTCTTTCGGATCTGCCAGGAGTTCTTCTTCGAGTGCAATGTCTTCGGCATCGGTCACGCCGCGTTTGCGGGTTCCTGCAAGCGGACGGCTTGTCAGCACGCCATCCTGCACGCGACACATAATCTCCGGGCTCGATCCTACAAGTGTGGCGTCGGGAGTGTTCAGCAGGAACATATAAGGCGACGGGTTGACCACCCTGAGAGCCCGATATATGTCGAAACTATTGGCGGAAGTCTCCACCTCAAGCCGCTGGGACTGCACAACCTGGAAAATATCCCCCGCAAGAATGTATTCTTTGACCGAATCCACCATCTTGCAGAAACTCTCGCGATCCATATTGCTCTTGAAGGGCTTCTGGGGCAGGCCGACCATATTAATCTCGTCAACCTGGTGCCCGCTACCTTCGCACAGACGCGAAATGGTTCTTTCGATAGCTTCGCAAGCCTCTGCGTATGCAGCGCCGGGATCGCCGGAAATGCATGCGTTCGAAACCACCTTGATGGTCTTCGACACGTGATCGAAAATAACCATCGTCCTGTACAAACCGAACAGGATGTCAGGCAGATTGCGATCGTCCGCGGGCCCTTCACCGATATCCTCGTAGTAACGAACCATATCGTAACCCGCATACCCCACCAAACCGCCGGCGAATGGAGGAAGCCCCTTCACCTGCACAGCCTTGTGCGGTTCCATGATCTTCTTCAGCTCTTCCAGCGGATCATGACTGGTTATCACCTCGGCCTCTTGACCGAGCTGTTGAATGGTAATCTCGTCGCGTCGGGCGGTGAAAGTCAGTTCGGGATCTACACCGACGAACGAATACCTGGCTACCCTCTCGCCACCGACAACACTCTCCAGCAGGAAAGCGTTCTTCGACTTCGCATAGCCCGTTAGCTCTGCAAGACGTTGATACGCAGATACCGGCGTCAGGGCGTCTGCCATTAGCTGGCGATAGACCGGGATGGTAGTGCCCTGCTGGCTGAGATCTAGAAAATCGTCGAAATTGGGATAGTAATGTTTCATGGTATTGAGAATCCAAGAGCGTCAAAGATTATATCACTCGTACAGTTATAGTCTAGCGAAAATGGGGACTGTCCCGCCGTTGGGGACTGTCCCCACTTTCGCGGCGTACGCTATCTATCGCAAAAACGGGGACA
>CBDUQP010000143.1:0-7806 GCA_965369385.1 uncultured Phycisphaerales bacterium | reverse complement strand
AACTGTTCCGTAACAACATGTGCGATGAGTGGCCCTGGTGCGAGTCGGCCGTCACATACGCAAACGCCAAACTGCCCCATGCCCTGCTGATGAGCGGAAAGTGGATGGGACGTGACGACCTGATAGACATCGGCAAGCGTTCGCTCCAGTGGCTGCTGGATATCCAGACCAACAAGGATGACGGGATGCTGTCGGTGATCGGATCGAACGGATGGTATCCCCGTGGCGGTGAGCGTGCCCAGCACGACCAGCAACCCATCGAAGCCCACGCCCTGCTGGATGCATGCATCGAAGCGTATCATGTTACGCGGGAGCCCCACTGGGTAGAGGAAGCTCGCAAGGTCTTCAACTGGTTCCTCGGCGACAATGACATTCGCACACCGGTGTACGATTTCACCACAGGCGGATGTCGCGACGGGCTTGAGCCGGACAAAGTAAACGAAAACCAGGGCGCAGAAAGCACCCTGGCGTGGTTGATGAGCCTGCTGCTCATGCAGGAACTTGAGATGGAACAAGCAATGGGACAGCTCCCCGCTACCAGGAAGGAAAGCGGAGATTCGTACAGGTCGGTTTCCAAGCCGATCAGCGCAACAGGCCCAGTAGTAGGCTCCAGAGCCAGCGAGGATTAAGATGTCAGATCCGATTGTAATGATAAGTAGTTATCCCCCGCGACTCTGCGGAATCGGAACATTCTGCGAAGAAGCTCGCGAGTTCATCCAGAAGCACAATCCCGACCGCGACGTGCTCGTCATCAGCCACACCGACGGGCAGGGCGAAGGCGTCATCCCCACCATCGATATGTCCAAACGCGATTGGTGGAAAAAGGTGGCCGACGAAGTCCATAAACTCAAACCCTATGCCGTCCATGTTGAACACGAATACGGGCTCTACGAATACCTCGACGAGCGAGGACACGGCGACGGCAACGCGGGCCTGCTGGACCTGCTCGACGCCATAAACGACTGCCCCACCATCATTGAACCGCACACAGTTCATGGGCGACTCACCGAAGCCGAAGCCGACTTCATCTTCAAAATGTGCCAGCGAGCCGACGTGGTCCTGTTCAAGTGCCACTATCAGAAGTGGCGTCTGGACTGGAACTTCGCCGGACGCGGATGGGATACGCCCCGAAATATCATGGTTATCCCCCACGGTGCCAGGCCGGATATGGCAAACACACTGGCCGAGGTAGTCGAACTCCGCAAGGATCTCGGGCTAGATAAGGTCCCGCACCTGGCCAAGCACCTTGTCGGCCTCATCGGGTGGATTCAGTCCAACAAGCGTTGGGATATCCTTACAAGCATATGGGAAGAGCTCGCCGAGGAAATCAGACAGCGAACCGGAGAAGACTGGGACCTGCTGGCGGCCGGCTCTATGCGGGACCCCAACCACAAAGATGACTACGAAAAGTACAAGAGTGAAGTCCAACTGCTGGAGAAGAAGGGCCTCGCGCACTATTACGAGTTCATACCACGCGGCGAAGACTACTACAAGATGATGGCAGTCTGCGACTTCATCGTCCTGCCCAGCACGGACGAGACCCAGTCCGGCACGCTGGCCCGCATCATCTCGCTGAACAAACCCTACATCACCACCGCACCAATGGAAGGACTCACCGCCCAGACCATCGAGTCAGGCGGCGGCATGCTGTTCACCAACAAGGACCTGCTCAAGCGGCAGATCGTAGAACTGGCCTGTAACGAGAACCTCCGCTTCGATTATGGCACGCGACTCAAGGAATACCTCGAAAACGTAGTCTCGTGGGATATCGTCGCCGAGCAATACAACGAAGCCTACGAACTTGCCACCCGCGCCACAACCACCGGTACACCGGTAGTGCTGCCCATGGAATTCTGATCAACCACGGACCGCAGACCACGCCGCGAGTTCTTTCGAAACAATACGACATTTTTCGAACGTTGTAGCCGCCACCCGGAAACAACCGAAGATTTCCCCGCATCCAAATCCGAGACCACGCTCAGCGTGTTAATAAGTGGTTGCGATCATTGCCTGCTTGTGGTTATCCGGCGGCCGAGAGCAGATCGTGCACCCAATCTTCAAGGAAGAAGGGATACAGGTGCAATCGCAATGTTTCGCCGGACAGGACACACCCTTCCTTCGTCAACCACTGCATAAGCTGCTGGGCTTGGTCCGGGAATTCCTTGGCGATTCGCTTCTGGTAGAACTTGGCGAGCTTGTCGCGTTTCTTGCTCCTGGCGGTTTGAAGTTTCGCGGCCGGGGCGTTCGCGGCCCGGAAATATCGCCGAATGATAGACATGTCCTGCTCTTCGGCTTTGAAGTACTTAGCCAGACGCTTGGGGACAGTGTTGGGGAGGATATCTTCGTCACCAATACCCAGGCGAGGCACCTCGAGCCCGTCATAATGCAGGAACGGATCGAAGAAGAACACGCTGGGATGATAGTCAATCCGATACCTGGCCAGGTGCGATGTGAACACGTCTATCGACTTACCCTCGCCGAACAGGTTCATCGGTCCATCGCCCACCAGGACGGTGAAGCAATGCTCATTGAACGCCATGCGATTCATGCCCATTATCTTGCTATATGTCTGTTGCAACATGGGCAGCGTATAGGTTCGCACGTCAACAATCAGCAACTTCGAGTGCCGCGTATCGTTGACCATCGACTCCAGCTCGGACATAGACGGGCCCATGGCTTCACTGGCTGGACGGATTATCCGATAGCCGGACATTCGCGGATCATGGTGAAGGCGATCGTGAATATCCTCGGCAAGTACTTGGTCAACAGAGAGAATATGAATCTGGTTCTTTCTTGGGTTTACGCCTCTCACGACAACTCCTTGAATCCTGACACGCCAGCGGCCTGCATCCATGGCGTTCATTATCTTCCATCTTCATATCCCCACCCCTCGGCGTAGCCAACACCGAGTCAGCCAATACCACGCAAGCCACCTGCATTATAATACAATACCGCAAGACAATGCTGAAGGATTTATGCCATCAGCCTCGCAAGTGCGCCAGCGCCGGAAGGCATGCTTCTTGAGAACTTGCTATGGTGCAAAATGGTGCACGAATGCGATCTTTGCACCATTGCGCGATTCCGAGGAACATCCGCTAATCCCCAATCATATCAGCCGTTAGCATCGTGCATGCACCGTCGCTGGCTCTGTTTGACTCTTACGTGCACCAATTATCGTTGCAGCGTTTTCGGAGTCTTGTTGCGGGGATCGAGCGGCTTTCTGCGGTTTCTTTCCGAAAATAGCGGCAATCGCCCGCATCCAAATCCACAGCCGCGGTCAGTATGTTAGTATGTGACTGCACCTTGTCGCCGCGACGCCTCCCCAGGCAGCCCTCATCACTTGAACACTCTCGTCACGGGCTCCACCTCCAGCGGAATCGCCTGCTGATCGGCCGACCTGACCGTTCGGCGATATTCCCCCGGCGTTGTGCTCTTGAAACGCATGAACATGCGGTTGAAATTCGACAGCGTGTTATAGCCAGCCTCCATTGCGATATTCGTAATCGCCATTTCGGTATCGCGCAGCAGTTCGCAGGCGTGAATCACCCGCAGCTCATTCACATACTCCACCACCGTTTTGCCAAGCGCCCGCCTGAACAGGCGACATAGCGTGGGCTCGCTTATGTGCATGTAGGCGGCTACGTCCGATAATCTCAACGGTGCATTGTAGTGGGCATGAAGGTATTCCGTGATCGCATTGATCCGCCTATACTCCAGATCATTAACTGCGGCTTTGCACTTGCCATCAGTAAGCGTTCGAGAATCTTCCGCATTCAGCAGCACCTCCAACACCTCCATCGCCGCCATCGCCGCCGCCAGTCCACAGGCATCGGCGTACTTGCATAGGATTCGGTTCAGCGCTTCGCCCGTGCAAGTTCCATACGCAACACCGCGCCGTGCCCGCTCCGTCAGTTCGGCCAACTGAGCCAGCTCCGGCATTGCCTGCATGATCCGGTCGGCAGCGATGGTGGCTACTCTAAATTCCATACCGGGATGAGGCACCGAGGGCTTGTCAGCAACGTAAAATGCGTGTGGTACGAGCGGGCCCACCAGATACACCTCGCCCGCGCGAACGCTACCAGCGTAATCGCCGATTATCGTTCGCCCCGCACCCGACAAAGGCATAAATACCTCGCAATAGTCATGGTGATGCCAATGAAACACACTCATCGAACCACGCTCAATCGCAAAAGAACGCCCAGGCGGCATTGTCTCCCAAAATACGGACTTCATGTGCGTATTCTATCACGTCTTGGCCCTCTGGCAATACTTCGATGATAGGATACGCACATTAATTGACGTCATACAGGTGGCAGCGACCCGTCATTTGCTGCTATATATGCGTTCTGGACACATACATGAGAAACAAGGACACGAAAATGAAAGCATTGTTCATAGGCGGAACCGGAAACATAAGCACTGCATCCAGCAGACTTGCCATCCAGCGCGGAATAGATCTTTATGTTCTGAATCGCGGCACTACCAAGGCCGACATCCCTGGCGTCAAGAGCATCGTCGCGAACATACACGACAAAGACCAGGCCGCCAAAGCACTCGCCGAACACACGTGGGACGTCGTGGTCAACTGGATCGCATTCACGCCCGCATGCGTCCAGCGGGATATCGAGTTGTTCGCCGGACGCACCAAGCAGTACATATTCATCAGTTCGGCTTCTGCATATCAAAAGCCTCCCGCCCATCCGATCGTTACCGAGTCCACCCCGCTGGCGAACCCTTATTGGGAATACTCACGCAACAAAATCGCGGCCGAGGAAACGCTCAACGAAGCCTACCGCACACAAGGTTTCCCCACCACCATCGTCCGCCCCTCGCTTACATACGATACCGTCGTCCCCCTGCCCGTTGGCGCGTGGACCAATTACGGTATCATCGCCCGCATGATGGCCGGCAAGAAGGTGCCCGTACCCGGCGACGGTACATCACTGTGGACCGTTACACACTCGGACGATTTCGCCAAGGGTTTCGTGGGATTGATGGGCCATCAACAGGCACTCGGCCATGCTTTCCATATCACGTCGGACGAGGTCCTTACGTGGAACCAGATATACCAGGCCACTGCGGCCGCCGCGGGCGCTGAGGCCAATATCGTGCATGTCCCGTCGGACTTCATGATCCACGTTGCCCCCGAGCTGGAAGGCACGCTGCTTGGCGACAAATCGCACAGCGCGATCTTCGACAATACAAAACTCAAGACATTCGTCCCGGACTTCACCGCGACCATCCCCTACGCACAGGGCATCAAACGCACCGTGGAATGGTTCCAGGCCGATCCGGCGCGTATGACAATCAACCCAGACGATGATGCAACGATGGACAAAATACTCGCCGAATACGCCAAGGTATTCCCGGCCGCATCACCGGAAGCCTAGACTGCAAACAGACACATACGAAAATTCGTCACAACTGCACCATGCAAATGCACAGGAGCTACACTATGAGCAAGATATACAATACCGGAATCATTGGATGTGGTGATTACCTCCGCCTGGAGGCACCTGCTATACTCAAGAGTAAACTCGTGAACGTGACGAAGCTTTTCGACATGGACGCATCCCGGGCAAAGGCCGGTGCGGATCAGTTCGACGCGAAGCCGGCCGCCAGTGTGGACGAGATCTTTGACGATCCTGATATCGACATGGTCTGCCTGTTCGTGCCGCCATGGGCCCGCAAGGACCTCCTGATCCGCGCCGCGGCAGCCGGCAAACACATTGCAACCACCAAGCCGCTTTCCCCCGACCCGGCCGAGTGCATCGAAATGATGAATACCATCGAAGGCGGCAAGGTGCGATGCGCAGTTCGCTACCTGCGCACGGAAAGCGCCGCGATGGAGACATGCAAGCAACTGTTCGACAGCGGCGAGATAGGCAAGCTGGCGCTGGTCCGCCACGATTGGATACACGCCTACCCGCAGTGGAATAAGTGGGCCATTGACCCCACGCGCAACGGCGGACCGTTCATGGATGCCGAGATACATAACCTGAACTTCGCTCGATACCTGATGGGACGACCGGCCACACATTGCACGTTCTTCTCTGCAAACCTCGCTCACCCGGACCTGCCCTGCGCAGATACCGAGAGCATGAACGTCGAGTTCGAAGGCGGCGGATGCGCCAACCTGTTCATCACATGGGCGGCCGACCTGAAGGTGAACAGCCTCGAAGGCAACTACCGCGAGCACATCGACGTCACGTACATGGTAACCGACCAGGGATGGCGGGTAACGCTGGGGGCCGACAAGGTGCTGGCCTCGAAGGATGGCAACATAAGGGAATTCCCGTTCGTCACGCTGGCTGACACAATCTACGATCGCTACGCCCAGTGCATCAGCGACAATGCTCCCCTGCCGAGTGACATAGCGGACATCCGCGAAGCCTACGAAGACATAGCAATCATCCGCGCAGGAGCCGAAGCCCCAAGCACCCGCATAACACTGAACCTGTCCTGACGATAAATGGACTGAAGACTCATCGGTGGAAGCAGTCGCCAGGAATTCTTTCTGGTGACTGCCAACGCCAAATCACTTCTGATCAGCCGTGCGTTCTGCGGATTCGGCCTATGAAGGTTTCGGCGCAGGCTATGTCCAGCGTTACCTTGCCGCCGGCCGACTGCAGGGACCTGTCACTGAACATGTCGTCTATCACAAACTCACCGGGCAGCGTGATTGTCTTCGTTCCAGCGTCCTTGGCATAGATGCCGATGAAGTCGCCGTTGGTATACAGTGCATCGTCGGTGTCCAGCGTCGGCGTCAGACCCGCCCAGCTCAATATCCCCCGAGTAATCGCGTGCGGCAGAATCGGAATGGCTACGAATACGCTCTTCCAGTCGCCGAAGTCTCGCACAGCGAATCCAGTTCGGCCGGTAGCTTCGATCACACCAAGTTCAGTAGCGGCCGGTCCGTGGCTAATTCTGGAATTGATCTTCACAGGAGAGGCGATGCCGGTAAGAGATGACGGCGGTTTGATGCGGCGAGGGATTCAGGGGGATTTGAGGCGAAGTTCGGTGCGCGCATAAGAAAAGCCCCTGGACGTTAACCCAGGGGCTCTTCATATAAAGGCGGCATTAACCTACTCTCCCGCGTAAGCAGTACCATCGGCCACCACGGCTTAACTACTGTGTTCGGTATGGGAACAGGTGTGGCCCGTGGTGTATCGACACCGCCAAAGCTCAAACAAGCATTTCTGCTTGTATGAACAAGATATCGAAAGGGTCAAATAGAAGTTCGATAGTCATTATTGAATCTATCAAGTTTTTATCGTTGAATACAGCTTCAACGAAGGCCAAAGACAAATGTGGCCAAGCAATCGACCATTAGTACCGGTAAGCTGAGGACTTTTCGGTCCTTACACCTCCGGCCTATCTACCACCTAGTCTAGATGGGGTCTCTCGTTCTTGCGAACATGGAATACTAATCTTAGGGTTGGCTTCCCGCTTAGATGCTTTCAGCGGTTATCCGTTCCCAACTTAGCTACCCAGCGGTGCCTTTAGCAAGACAACTGGTTCACCAGAGGTTGGTCCTTTAAGGTCCTCTCGTACTGAAAAAGAATCCCTGCAATATTCCTACGCCCACGGAAGATAGGGACCGACCTGGCTCACGCCGGTCTGAACCCAGCTCGCGTACCACTTTAATCGGCGAACAGCCGAACCCTTGGGACCGCCTTCAGCCCCAGGATGTGATGAGCCGACATCGAGGTGCCAAACCGCCTCGCCGCTATGAACGCTCGGAGGCGATAAGCCTGTTATCCCCGGAGTACCTTTTATCTGTTAAGCGATGGCCCTTCCACACGG
>CBDUQP010000142.1:0-8035 GCA_965369385.1 uncultured Phycisphaerales bacterium | reverse complement strand
GAATTGGCGAAATCTGCCGGATCTGGTATGCAATCATATACTGCAATCTGTGTATGGTCTGTCGGTGCGGCTTGACATGAAGGAGTGGTTTGCGTAGAGTTGTGTTGGCAGTCGCCTAGAGCCTTGGCAGTGCTTGACTTGTGGGTTGGGTTGGGTGCTGGTATTTTGAGTATTCATCTAAATTGGAGTTCGGTGGTGATAGATTTCCCCGGCAATATTGGTGGTGGCTTTGGTTCTGGAAAACTCCCGTTCCCCCCAATCAATAACGGCCCTGACGCTGCGGGCGATGTTCGCAGTGCGTCTACCGCTGCGCGGCGAATTGTCGACGCGCTCAAGGAAATCCCCGCTAACCTCGCGCCGGATTCCGTAAGCAAGCTCCTTGATGATCTCCTTGTTGGTTTGCTACCGGGAAACGTCCTGTCACTTCTGGACAAGCCTCTGCAGGCCGAACTGGGCGTAGCGTCGCAGGCCAAGCTCGATAGCGAAATTGGCGATGGCGGTGTTGAACTGGGCAGTTACCTTGTGGCCAGGCAGGCAGTGGCGGGAATTCGCCAGGCCCTGCAGGAAGCAGTTGGCGATATGCACGCCGAAAGCGCCGCAGCGGCGAATGCAGAGCAGCACGTTCGTCTCGAACCGATCGGAAGTGTGGACGAGGCCCAAGCAATTGCCGGCGACATGCGAGCATTCCTTGAGCGAGCGGGCAATTCGGACTCCGATGCCGGCGATGCGGCAATAACCGCCTCTGGTGCCGAGAATCTCAGATCAGACATCGACTGGGTCGGATAGTTCTCTGTCGGGGCCGGACTGAGGAGGGCGTGAGTCCTTGGTTGCATCCACTGTTTTGCACGTATTCAATCGCCTCCGAATATCAGCAGTGTCTTGCTGTTGCTTGTTCGCCAGGCAATTGATCGACTGACCTTGGGAGTTCATCATGAATAGAACATTTACGGCTGTACTTCATAAAGAAGGGGATATGTTCGTAGCGGATTGCCCAGAAGTCGGCACTGTCAGCCAAGGCGATAGCATAGAAAATGCCCTCCGCAATTTGCAGGAAGCTACCGAGCTTTATCTGGATGAGTTCCCTGCTGAGCAGACACAACGCCCCTTAGTGACGACCTTCGAGGTCGCGGTCCATGCCTAGCCGCCCGTTGAAAAAGCTATTCCTGCTGAGTGCGGGTCTGTCGTCGAGCCTAATACTTCAGCAGTAACTCTACCCCATTCGCTCCACGAGCAGTTTGTGCAGGGCGGGCATTGTTGCCAGGTGATCGCCTTGGATGTAGTGGCTTGTGCCGCCATCTTTCACCGTGCGAACAAGGACTGTTTTATACGGGCGATAGTAGTATTCTGGCGTGTTCTTGGGGGCTTCGGTGTGTATGTCGCGTTTAAGCTGCATCAGGTCGAACACTGCCGATGTGAAGTGACAGATCTCTCGCCCCTGGCGGCTTGCGACGTTACGGACCATGGAAAGTGCCTTGAGGTAGACTTCCGGGCCCATGACGGCAGTGCCGTAGCACATCACCACGCCGCCTTCGAGGTCTTCCATCACCTTGGTGAATGTGAGGAAGTCGCGATAGCTGGCTTCACCCGCGCTTGCTGCATTGAAATTCGGGTGTTCGTGGATTATGTCGTAACCGACTCCAATGTGCACCGTCGCTGGCACGCCTGCATCCCATGCTGCGCCGAATATGGACACGTCTTTGTGGGCAAAATCGCTCGCCGAAACGGCCTTGCCCAGCGATTCTCCGTATCCCATGCCTTCGGAGTTGCCCGCGTGGACTATATCGTTGATCTGTCCGGTTTGGTCCCACAGACCGAACTGACCTTCGGAGATGTATCGGGCTACGGGTTCTGAAGTGGCCCCGATTTTTGCCATTTCGAAATCATGCACGGAGCACGCGCCGTTCATGGCAATCACGGAAATCCATCCGCGTTTGATCATGTCTATTACGAAACGGCTTAGGCCCTGCTTTATGACGTGGGCTCCCATCAGCAGTACCACCGCGCGTGAATCGCGGTGTGCCTTCTGGATTGCATCGGCAAGCAGGCACAGGCCCTCGTTTTCGAATTCCATGGGTGCCTGATCGAGCTGGAGGACACTTTCGATGGTTACCAGGTGCTGGCGTTGGTCCAGCGGAAGTATTTTCAGCTTGTTTCTGTCGAATTGCTCATATCTGCTTGGCATGTGTTTTTCCGTACCTTCCCATCTGTTTGCTACGTCTGTCCGCGTAATGCCGGCCGCCGGCGCATGTCGATAACCGCAATGCTTGAATATTTTGCGAGAAGTTGTCGATTAATGCAATAACCTTGAATCGCGGGCGTTTGACAGTCTGAACGCCGCTATCCGGTAGGGCGCTGATTATGGACACACGATTGTATAGCAAGACATTGCAATATAGGAGCAATATTATGACCAGGTTAATGACATTTGTGGCGGTGGCATTGTTTTCGGTGGGTATGGTTGCCGGAGTTTGCCAGGCAAAGGAAGATCGCGGCCCGGGTCGGAAGGGCAAGAAAGGCGATCGCATGGCGAAGTTCACGGAAGGCTTGGAGCTTACCGATGAGCAGGCATCGCAGGTGGCGACGATCATGAAGGCCCATAGACAGGCTATGGTCAAGCAGCTCAAAGAGGTGCTGAACGATGAGCAGATGGCAAAGGTCACCAAGCGGATGAAGGCCATGGGTCGCAAGCATGGCCCGCGCGGCCGCAAGGGTGATCCGCTCAATGGTATTGAGGTGACCGATGAGCAGCGTGCCAAGATCAAGGCGATCCGTGACGAGATGCGGTCGAAGATGAAGGCCGCCGATACGAAGGAAGCCAAGTGGAAGCTGATGAAGCAGACGCGTGAGAAGGTCAGCGAAGTGCTGACCGATGAGCAACGGGCGCAGATGAAGAAGAATCTTGCCAAACGCTGGGGCAAAGGACCGCGCGGCCGCAATGGTGGACCACTTGCGGGTTTGAAGCTGACTGACGAGCAGAAAGCCAAGGTCAAGGCGATTCATGAAGAGATGGGTCCCAAGCTGAAGGCGGCCGAGACAAGGGAAGCCAGGGGCAAGCTGATGAAGCAGATGCACAGGAAGGTCAGCGAAGTGTTGACTGACGATCAGAAGGCGCAGATGAAGAAGAATCTCGCCAAGCGATGGGGCAAGGGCCCACACGGCCGCAAGGGTGGACCGCTTGGGGGTCTGGACCTGACCGACGAGCAGCAGGCGAAGATCAAGGCTATTCACGAGGAGATGGGCCCGAAGATGAGGACCGCCGAGACGAGAGAAGAAAAGAGGAAGCTCAGGAAACAGATTCGCGAGAAGATCGGAGATGTGTTGACCGACGAGCAGAAGGAAGAGCTCAAGGAACGCCGTGGCAAGCGGCGTCATGGGCGTGGCGGTAAGGGCGGCCGGGATGAAGACTGAGCGCTGGCCTGATCAATCCGCAGCAAGACTATAAGAGTTATCTGGCACACAGCAATTGTGAGTGAGGACCGGACCGGCTGTCATGGGCATCAGTAGCCTGTGACAGCCGGCTCTTTTTTGCGCAGGCAAGTGTGGGGCTTGCAAGTGAATGCGAAAGTTATTGAGCATCTCTTGCCGATGTTTCCATAAGAGCCCGCAATCCGGCGTCTGGTAGCTGCCGGGCGGGCACTACGAAAGGATACTGACATGTGGGAACTCAAGAAGATCATCATTTTCTCCATCCCGTTCTTAATGCTGCTTGTGGTGCTGATCGCATGGCTGCTGCTGCGGAAGACCCTTCGCACCCGACGGAAGGTCAACAAGCAGCTTTATGACGATCCGGATATCAACGAGTGGTTGGTGGTCTTCGGATGGAGTCGCAAGGTGCTCTATGTTCCCACGATCATTACATCGCTTGTGGCATGTTTGCTGATGTCGTTGCGGCAGTGGGGTGTGTTGGAGATCAATCCCGCTATTGTCGGGGGAGTCTGGTTCGGAGTGTTTGCCCTCAACTTCCTGGTTGACGAATACGAAGTGAGCATCAAGACGCTCCTGATTGTCGCGCTGTGCGTGATGGCCCTGGCCCTGTGGCTGTTGTTCATGGGTTGGCTGGAGAGTTTCGTGCGGTTCTTCGGGCATCTTGGCGTGGAGATAGACGCGTCGGGTTATCTGCTGATTGCGATGCTATTCTCCGTGGCGGTTGTGATATCGTGGCTGAAGGGGCTGTTCTACTATGTCGCGATAACGCCCAACTATATGAACATCCAGGTAGGTCCCACCGAGACCGGCGAGCAGGTGTCGCGTGAGGAGTACAGCACACGTGTGGACACGGGCGATTTTCTGGAGCGGATTTTCGGTTTCGGGCGGATCATCATCACATTCCGCGATCAGCGACGTCAGCCGATATTCCTGCTGGTGAACCGCATCGGCAAACGCGCGCAGATGCTGGAATCCATTCGTGGCAAGCTGGCTATGGATACGCACTAATCGCCTGATTCGGCGAACAGTCTGTGATTGTGACAAAGTGCCCGCGTTTCGCTATCGCAAGATGAGTTGCAGGCGCAATATCTTGTAGATAAGGCAATTACCTAGGCGAGAGTGTGTAGGTAATTATGCTGAATATTGCGGTTGATGCTTCCTTGCTCTTCAGTAGTCTTTGCAGTATAATGCGTTACATAATTTGGCATGGTCTGGAGGGACTCTGCCTTTGTCGCAGGTCTGAAGCGATGGTTTTGACGTGGCCCGATACAATATCCCCGGGCCACACGCCGATTGTCGGCTGGAGGCATCAGGAGTTGTGGTGTCCTGGTTGGCGGATGGTGTATAAGTGCTGCCATTATCTATCATTACGCTATCTGGCTGGTAGGGCTTCATTGGTAGTACTGCGCTTTGGTCACAGCTTGTTTCTCGGCCGACTGCCTCGGTTTTGCGAAGGTGGGCGGTTCGTCTGGCAGCCTGCTTGTGGTGATATAGGAAGACGCGGAGAGCAGTTATTGGCTCCCGGGGATTTTCTATAAGGATATTCTAAACGGAGATTATGTGATGAAACAGGCCATGGTCAGGTTACTCGTGTTGGTGTTGATTCTTGACGTATTCATGTCGGGTACTGCTTTCGGGTGGGGTGGGCCATCGCACTCTAATCTTGCAGGCAGGGAGCTCGGTGATCCCACCGTGGCAGCTCTGGCTAGCCAGTATCTGTCTTCGTCACAGATCAGCACGATAACAGGATTCATCGGCGAACCACCGGAGACATACCACCATCCTGCTCCATACGGTTCGTGGCCTGGTTTGTTCAGTGGCAGACACTATCTGTCCGATCCACTCTGGCTGAATCTTGATGAGGCTACGCGGCTGAAGTATCTGGTTCACATGGCGAACGATACCGCAGTTCCGTTAGGTCATTCTCCGGCGCGCACTGTATACATAGATTCCGCCGTTGAGGTTAAGTTGGAAGCTCAGGTTGCGACATGGGCTTCGAGTTCGTATCCCAACATGGCTGGGCAATCGTATTCCGGGACCTATGCACAAACGATGGTTACGCACCAGAACCTGGTGGTAGCTAACGCTTCAGCTTTCAAGAGCCTGTATCAATCCATTGATTGGTGGAGATGGCAGTATCTGAAAGACACTCGGAAGCATTATGCCGCGATCGCCCTGCCGTACGCCGAGAAGTTCACGAAGGCGTTTCTGGTCGACTACTTCCTGGCGAAGAAAGCTACCGTTGCCAACGCAAACGGCGGTTACGCCGTCAATCCGGGCGGTTCGGTGGCTTTGAGTGCCGCCGGGTCATATGATCCCGATTCGGTAACGTGGCGCACCAACAGCACGTACTACAACAATGGCGGCGGAATCGGCAGCTATGCATGGGATATGAACGGTGACGGCACATATGAAACCGCTGGCGCATCGCCGAACCTGACCCACGCGCAGTTGCTCAGTCTCGTAGGCCCGACAGAAGGCAAGACGATAACTCTCCGCGTGGCCGACAACGATCCAGGCGCATCTCAGAAAAGCGGTTACGATACTGCCACCATCGCCGTATACACCAACCCGACCTGCGATGCGAAGGGCGTTTACTCGGTCAATCCCGGCGGATCGGTGACGCTCAGCGGCACTGGCAGCGATGCTGACGGCGGGAGTATCACCGCTTGGAACTGGGATCTCAACAACAGCGGCTCGGCCAACAAGGTTGGACAGAGCGTCAGTGTAGCTTACAGCGAGCTGATCGGTTTGGGTCTTGCTCCCAGCGAGACCGGTCACTCGATTCTCCTGGGAGTTATGGATAATGAGTCGGCTATCGGCTTTGACACCGCAACCATCCGCATTTATGCCGCCCCCACGTGCGACGCGCATGGTAGCTATGCGATTAATCCCGGCGGAAACGTGACTCTGACGGCAACGGGCAGCGATCCCGACGGCGGGAGCATTACGCAGTGGAATTGGGACGTTAATGGCGGCGGGACGGATACTACCACGCAGAATCCCACTTTCAGCTACAGTACTCTTGTCAATACCTTAGGCCTTGCACCAAGCGAAACCGGACACACGGTGACTATGGCGGTAGTGGACAATGAGGGTGCCACCGGTTCGGACACTGCCGTGATTCGAATCTACGCAGACCCCACTGCCGATGGTTACGCCCAGTATGCCTGGATTCGGGACCTGGAGGGCTCAAGCGATTTCGATTATCTGAAGAGCGGCGCGATCGACCCCGACGGCGGGACCGTGACTACGTATTGGGATCTGAACAATAACGGTACATGGGATTTCACCGGCGATGGCGTGCGTGTGGTCGGAAACGATTTCTTTAATGACGGCGCAGTGGCCAATGAGCATCACGTATTCCGCATGAAAGTCGTAGACAACGAAGGGCGAGTCATCGAAGAGCAGAACATTCAGATGGCCCTTCTGGTGAACCCCACGTGCAACGCAGGCGGCGACTATACCGTCAATCCCGGTGGAAGCATTACTCTTACGGGGTCTGGCAGCGATGCTGACGGCGGGTCGATTATCGCATGGGCCTGGAATCTCAATGGTAGCACCAACCAGACCGCACAGAACGTGAATCTCAGCTACGATTATCTTGTCAATACGCTTGGTCTGGCGCCGAGCGAAATCGGCCACACGATCTCGCTGAACGTGACCGACAATGACGGCGAGCACGGATTCGCCGGCCATGGCAGCGACATAGCCATCATCCGCATCTATACCGCTCCCACATGCGATGCCCAGGGCGAATACTCGATCAACCCGGGGGGCACGGTGACATTGAACGCGACTGGCAGCGATGCCGATGGCGGAAGTATCATGGCGTGGAACTGGAACCTGAACGGTGGTGGTATCGACAGAACCGGCCAGAGTGTCAGCCTGAGTTACAGCGATATCGTGAGCACGTTTGGCCTGACGCCCGACGAGAATGGTCACACGATCAATTTGGGCGTGTTGGATAACGAGTCGGCTACAGGTTCGAGCATCACGAAACTCTACGTTTACGCCAATCCGACGTGTAGTGCGGGCAGCAGCGCATATTCGATTAATCCTGGTGGAAATGTGACATTCAGCGGTACGGGCAGTGATCCGGACGGCGGGTCTATCGTTAAGTGGTATTGGAACGTTAACGGCGGTGCGACTGACAAGACGGGGCAGAGTGTAAACTTCAGTTACAATGAACTCCTGGCCCTCGGCTTGACGCCCAGCGAGACGGGGCACTGGGTAACTATGACTGCGGAGGATAATGAATCCGCCACGGGAACAGCCCAGCGGCTTCTGCGTATTTATGCCAATCCTCTTGTGAGCAGTTCGAATTACTCGATAGTGCCTGGCGAGAATTTGATACTTAATGGTGTTGGCAGTGATCCGGACGGCGGTTTGGTGAGTTTTGCCTGGGATTTGGATGGAGATGGTGTTTATGACGATCTTCTGACCGCAGACGGCGAACTCAGTTATCTGGATCTCTACAACATGGGGCTGGACTGGCTGAGTATACATACGATAGGTTTGAAGGTAACGGATAATGAAGGCGTTTCGGTGAGCATATCCGCATTGCTGTCCTTGGCTGCTCCGATAGCTGGCGATTTCAATCTGGATG
>CBDUQP010000141.1:0-8066 GCA_965369385.1 uncultured Phycisphaerales bacterium | reverse complement strand
GGTAGATTTTGCTACTGTAGCTGAGTGGTAGAGCGCATCCTTGTTAAGGATGAGGTCGTGGGTTCGACCCCCACCAGCAGCTTTGAGTCGGGGTGTATACCGGTCTTGGGTAATAAGAGATTCGCTGCGCCTTGAGGTGCAGGCGAGATCAGAAAACAGTTTTAAAGAGAAGATAAGCGAAGAGGAGTAACCAATGGCCAAGGAAGTATTCGAAAGGACCAAACCGCATGTGAACGTAGGCACGATTGGCCACGTTGACCACGGTAAGACTACGCTGACAGCCGCGATTACATGCGTGCTTGAAGCCCAAGGCCTGGCGAAGTACAAGGCCTATGACGACATCGCCAAGGCGTCTGAGTCACAGGGCAGGCGTGACCCAACCAAGATTCTGACCATTGCCACCGCGCATGTGGAATATGAATCGAAACTGCGTCACTATGCCCACGTTGACTGCCCGGGTCACGCTGATTACGTCAAGAACATGATCACCGGTGCCGCCCAGATGGATGGCGCTATCCTGGTTGTGTCTGCTGCTGACGGTCCGATGCCCCAGACTCGTGAGCACGTCCTGCTCGCCAAACAGGTCAACGTTCCCAAGTTGGTCGTCTTCCTGAATAAGGCAGACCTGGTCGATGACGAAGAGCTGCTCGAACTGGTCGATATGGAAGTTCGCGAGCTGCTCAGCAAGTATGACTTCGACGGCGACAACGTTCCCGTGATTGTGGGTTCTGCTACTGCAGCTATCGCAGATCCCAGTGGCGAAGGCGCCAAGCCGATTTTGGAACTCGTGGAAGCTTTGGATACGTACATTCCCCAGCCCGAACGCGAAATTGACAAAGACTTCCTTATGCCAGTGGAAGACGTCTTCTCGATCAAGGGTCGCGGTACTGTCGGTACCGGCCGTATCGAGCGTGGCATAATCCACACCGGTGACCCGATCGAAATCGTTGGCCTGGGCGAGACCCGCACCACAACGGTAACGGGCGTCGAAATGTTCAACAAGACCATGGACGAAGGCCAGGCTGGTGACAATGTTGGCCTCCTGCTTCGTGGTATAGACAAGGAAGAGCTGGAACGTGGCCAGGTGATGTGCAAGCCCGGTAGCGTTATGCCGCACAGCAAGTTTGAGGCGGAAGTGTACGTGCTTACGAAGGAAGAGGGTGGTCGTCACAACCCGTTCTTCACGGGTTACCGTCCGCAGTTCTACTTCCGTACGACGGACGTAACTGGTACGATCGAGCTGGTGGGTGCAGAGATGTGCATGCCCGGCGACAACATCAAGATGATCGGCACGTTGCTGAACACCTCGGTAGCCATGGAAGAGACGCTGCGATTCGCGATTCGCGAAGGCGGCCGAACCATCGGTGCAGGTGTTGTGACTAAGATCCTGGAGTAGTGATAGAAAATGGCCAAATCAAAGGGCCGCGAATACGTTTGGCTGCAGTGCACGGAATGCAATGACCTGAACTATCGAACGAATGTTCGTACGGCAGGTGGCACGCCGAAGTTGACACTGAATAAGTATTGTCCTCGTGAGCGTAAGCACACGGCGCACAAGCTCAAACGTAAATAGTGGAAACGACAATTTGATATCGTCAAGGAGCCCGGGGTGAGAGCGTCGGGCTCCAAGACACGGCAGTAGCTCAATTGGCAGAGCAGCGGTTTCCAAAACCGCAGGTTGGGGGTTCAACTCCTCCCTGCCGTGGTTGGAAGCGGGCTGACAAAGGCAAGTTGGTCTGCCAGAAAATGACCCCGCACCGTTGTCTGCCAATAGACAACCTTGCGCTAACGGCAAATAGGAAACGCGATATCGTGAGCATGTTCAAGATATACAAACCGGCCCAAGGCAAGGTGACCCGGTGGAGCACCTTGGGTGGCGCAATGCTACTTGTGGTTGCCGGTGCCAGAGCACTGAGTATGCAGTTGAGCACATTCAACAACCCGTATATCGAGTTTGGTATCCCGGCTTTGATGCTGGTGTTGTTGGGAGTGTTTTGCTTCTGGATGGTTAATCGTGCTAAGAACGCAGACTTCCTGATCGCCACCGAAGGTGAAATGAAGAAGGTGTCTTGGTCGAGCAAGAAAGAGATCATAGGATCGACGAAGGTCGTGATCCTCACAATGCTCATCATGGCTGCCATGTTGTTCGTGGTGGATCTACTGTTCGGGATGCTGTTTATCTCCGCAGGAATCGTTGCCAGTGCTGGCAAGGGATAAGTTAACATGCAAATGGCAAAAGTATGGTGTGTTCTGCGTGTGGCCTCAAACAAGGAAGAGCAGGTTCGCGATGCGCTTGATCGTAAGATCAGGGTAGAAGGCATCGAGGATACGATCAGCCGCGTGCTTGTTCCGATGGAAAAGCGTCCGACTCCTCGTGGACAGAAGGGTGGCAAGAAGTTCGTTGCCCGCAAGCTCTACCCCGGATACGTCTTTCTTGAGATGGAACTGGAAGAAGATGGAAGGGTCAACGATGGCGCGTGGTTCCTGATTCGCGAAACCACTGGTGTTGGCGACTTCATCGGTGCTGGCGGAAAACCGTCGCCCATGAGCGCCTCTGACGCAGAGAAGATGCTCATGCAGGTGCAAAAAGCTGAAGAAGGCACCAGCATTACCGTAGAGTTCGAAAAGGGCGATGCGGTGAAGATCAAAGAAGGCGCGTTTGAGAACTTCGAGGGTTGTGTGGACGAAGTGCTTGCGGACAAGGGTTTGGTCCGGGTTACCGTGACGATTTTCGGCCGGGCTACTCCGGTCGAGCTGGAATACTGGCAAATAGAGAAAGCCTAGGTTCCTGTCGCTTAGACAGGCCCTTGGCGTTCACGCATATAGCGAGAGTGCAAGATGGCTAAAGAGATAGTAGGAAAGATCAAACTGCAGGCCAAAGGCGGCCAGGCTACACCGGCTCCGCCTATCGGTCCGGCGTTGGGTGCCCATAACGTGAATATCGGGCAGTTCGTCTCTCAGTTCAACGAGGCGACCAAAGAACTCAACGGTATGCCCGTTCCTGTTGAAATCTTCGTTTATGCTGACAAGACCTTTGATTTCATCGTCAAGAGCCCGCCTGCTGCGGCACTTCTGAAAGAAGCTGCCCAGGTTGCCAAGGGGTCGGGTACGCCGCACACGGAAAAAGTCGGTAGCGTTACCGCCGAGCAGGTCCGCGTGATAGCTGAACGGAAAATGCAGGATCTGAGCGCGCATACCGTGGAAGCCGGCTGCCGGATTATTGAAGGCACAGCCAGAAGCATGGGCCTGACAGTAGAAGGTTAGTTCACCGCCGAGCAGTGATGCCCGGATGTGACGACGCAGAATAATATTGAGCCTGACCACGGGCTTAAGAACAGTGGAAGTCTGATTCAGGACGAAGAAGGAGTCTTCAATGAACTCTGCAAAGAGCAAACGCTTCGCTGCTTCGGCGGAGCTGCGCCCGAAAGAAGCACTTCCGCTTGCGGAAGGTGTTGCGGCGCTGAAGGGCTTTAAGCCCACGAAGTTTGACCAGACAGTTGAGCTGGTTATGCATCTTGGCATAGATCCCCGCCAGGCAGATCAGGCGTTGCGCGGTGCGATCGCGTTGCCCCATGGTATCGGTAGTGTACGTTGCGTGATCGCGTTCTGCGAAGGCGATGACGTTGCTGCAGCCCTGGAAGCCGGAGCGTCCGAAGCCGGAAGTGATGAACTGATCAAGAAGGTGCAGGACGGATGGCTTGGTTTTGACGTAGCCGTCTCGACGCCCGCGATGATGAAGAACGTCTCGAAGCTGGGTCGCGTTCTTGGTCCCCAGGGTAAGATGCCGAGCCCCAAGGCCGGTACGGTGTCGCCTGATATTTCCAAAGTTGTCAAAGAGTATGTCGCTGGTAAGGTCGAGTATCGCAATGATGATGGCGGTAATATTCATATTGTGGTCGGAAAGCTCAGCTTTGATGAAGTGAAGCTTGTTGAGAATGCTGAGACGTTTATAAAGCTGATCAAGAAGCTTAAACCAGCTTCCACAAAAGGCGTCTACATTAAGAAGGTGTGCATCACGGCCACCATGAGTCCGTCGGTCGAAATCCTTATGCACTAATAGGTGGTGAGCAATGAGCAAACCGATCAAACAACTGATAAGAAAAGAATTGGCCCAGAGACTCGAAGGCGTTGACTCGCTAGCGGTCGTGGGTTTCAAAGGTATTGACGCAATTTCGACCAACCAGATGCGTGGCCGTCTCCTTGAGAAGGACATCCAACTGATGGTCGTGAAGAATTCGCTCGCACGTCAGGCGTTCAAAGACATCGGTCTTGAAGGCGCCGGCGACCTGCTTGTTGGTCCCTCTGCATTGGCGTTCGGTCCGGATGGTGTAATTCCGGTTGTGCGTGAACTGCTGGAGATCCAGAAGGAGATCAAGGGTCTGGTAGTTAAGGCTGCCATCCTTGAAGGCGAGGGGTATGATGAAGGGCAGATTGACGCCCTTAGCAAGTTCCCGACCAGGGAAGAGGCGATCGCCAAGCTGGTCTCCTGCGTACTTGCACCAGGAGCCAAGCTCGCGGCAGCAGTGCTTGGGCCAGGCAAGAAGATTGCATCGCTGATCAAGACTATCGAAGAGAAACAGGATGGTGGCGAACCCGTTGACGAAGCAGCCGACGAAGCAGCGTAGCCTGATCTCGAAAGCTTTATTGTTAATTGCTTAGTCGACTGCGGATTGGGCCTTTGATGGCTTAAATGATGACCACCGGGGTCATTGCCTATCAGGTCGGCATATAATAGACGTTTACGGAGTTGTGAAATGACTGAAGAAGCCCCCGCCGTTGAAGAAGCCCCTGCCGCTGAAGCCGCCGCCGCTCCGACGGAATTCGCCGCAGAGATCAAAGCCCTTGGCGACAAGATGGTAGAACTTACGCTGAAAGAGGCCGTTGACCTCGCTGCCTACCTCAAAGAAGCATATGACATCGAGCCCGCCGCTGGTGGTGCTATGATGGTTGCCGGCCCGGCCGCTGCTGGCGAAGAAGTCGAAGAGCAGACAGCCTTCGACGTTATCCTGAAAGCCCCCGGCGACAAGAAGATCGGCGTAATCAAGGTTGTTCGCTCTATCACGAGCCTCGGCCTGAAAGAAGCCAAGGATCTTGTAGACAACGTTCCGAAGGCTGTCAAAGAAGGCGTTACCAAGGACGAAGCCGAAGACTTCAAGAAGCAGTTGGAAGAAGCAGGCGCCACCGTCGAGGTGAAGTAGCCGTTTTTTCCGCGACGCGGGAAGCACCGGACGTGTTTGTTCCCGTGGAAAATAATGACCTGATTGCCTGTGGGACCATGGAAAAGGGCCCACAGGCATCGGTCTGTTGATGGGTAATACAGAATTTAAGTGATCCCGGAGTTCCAGAGGATACCCTTATGCTCTCATTTGACAAGGTTCGGAATTTCTCAAGGCTTGGTGATGCGGTAGCCGTTCCAAACCTCCACGAGATTCAAACAGACTGCTACCAGAAATTCCTCCAGGCCGACGCCGATCCCGTCAAACGGGATGCTTCAGGACTGGAGGCGCTTCTGCGCGAAGTCTTTCCGATAATCAGCTATGACGAACAGGCAAAGCTGGAGTATCTGCACTACGAACTTGACGATTCAAGATACGACATCCAAGAATGCCGCGACTTGCGACTGACCTACGGAATGCCGTTCCGAGTAAGGTGCAGGTTGTCTCGGGAAGATACCAAGGACGTGCTCGAGGAGAGTATCTATCTTGGCGAACTGCCCATCATGATTGGTGGAGGCGAGTTCATTATTAATGGTGCCGAGCGCGTGATCGTATCGCAGCTTCACCGTAGTCCCGGTGTCGATTTCGGCGTCGAGATGCAGGAATCGGACCGTCCGCTTCACAGCGCAAGGGTAATTCCGGAACGCGGAAGCTGGATCGAACTAGGTGTGACGAAAAAGGATGCACTGGCGATGCGAATCGACCAGTCGACCAAGATTCCCGCCACCACCTTCCTGCGTGCTATGGATGAACGCTATGGCACTGACGCGCAGATTATAAAGGCATTCTACAAGACAAAGTCCGTAAAAACCTCTGCCCTGCAGCCGCAAAGCTATGTTGCAGAGGCCGTGATTGATCCCGATAGCGGTGAAGAGCTTGTTGGCGCTGGCGGACAGGTTGGCGAGGCGTTGACTAAGATCGTCGCTAGCCCGCTGAAGAAGATTCTCGTGATCGACAAGATGGACGATCCGCTTATCCTGAACACGCTTGCCGAAGATTCAGCAGACAGCTACGAAAGCGCCGTGCTTCGGATTTACATGCGTTTGCGTCCCGGCAACCCGCCGCAGATCGAAAAGGCCAAGGCCCTGTTTGCTGAAAAGTTCTATGATGAGAATCGCTATCGCCTGGGCAAGGTTGGGCGTTTCCGCATTAACCGTAAGTTCAAGCAGAAGGTCAGCGAAGACGAGATGACGATTCGGAGCGATGATTTCGTCAGTACGTTGAAGTATATGATGCTGCTGCGTTCGGGCGAAGGTGTTATTGACGATATTGATCACCTTGGAAATCGCCGTCTTCGTACGATCGATGAGTTGGCAACCGAAGAACTTCGCAAAGGTTTCCTGAAGCTGAGGCGTACCGTTCAGGAACGGATGAGTATCAAGGACCCCAGCGAGATTACCAAAATTTCGGAGTTGATGAACTCCAAGAGTATATCCTCCAGCGTGGACTTCTTCTTCGGAAGAGGCGAACTGAGCCAGGTTGTTGACCAGCAGAATCCGCTGAGTATGCTCACGCACGAACGCAGGCTTTCAGCGTTGGGTCCAGGCGGACTGAATCGCAAACGCGCCGGTTTTGAAACACGCGACGTGCACATAAGTCACTACGGTAGAATCTGTCCGATCGAGACGCCGGAAGGGCAGAACATCGGCCTGATTACGTCTTTGGGTATTTTTGCCAGTATCGATGCCTATGGTTTTGTTACCTCCCCGTACCGCAAAGTGGTGAACGGCAAGGTTACCGATACTATCTGCTATCTGCGTGCCGACGAAGAGCCTGAAGCAGTGCTGGCCCCGCCTGACTCGATGGAGGAGGATGCCAACGGCGAATGGGTGCTGCCTGCAGAGCATGTGCTTGCTCGCGTGAGAAGTGATCTAAAAATGGTCGACGGCAAGGATGTTGAGTATCTTGACGTCTCGCCGAAACAGACTGTTGGTATTTCCGCCGCGATGATCCCGTTCCTTGAGCATGATGACGCCAACCGCGCATTGATGGGGTCAAACATGCAGCGGCAGGCGGTTCCGCTGCTGCGGACCGAACCTCCGATAGTTGCTACCGGTATGGAACACGCGGTTGCAGCCAACTCCGGATTGGTGGTGCTTGCCAAGCGGGGCGGAGCAGTAACTTACGTGGATGCCAGCAAGATCGTGATCGACAATGCTGACGAATATGAGCTTCGCAAGTTCGACAAGCTTAACGAACGTGCATGCCTCAACCAGAAGCCCATCGTCACCGAAGGGCAGAGGGTTAAGAAGGGGCAGGTAATCGCCGACGGTTCCTCATGCAAAAATGGCGAACTGGCACTCGGCCGAAACATCCTCGTCGCGTTCATGCCGTTCGATGGATACAACTTCGAAGATGCTATTGTTATCTCAGAGCGTCTCTGCAAGGACGATGTGTTTACGTCAATCCACCTTGAAGAATACGATGTTGAAGTTCGCGAAACAAAGCTTGGTCGTGAAGAGTTCACTCGCGATATTCCCAATGTTTCGGAGAAGGCCCTGCGTTATCTGGACCAGCATGGAATCGTGCAGGTTGGTACACGCATTGAACATGGCGACATCATGGTTGGTAAGGTTTCGCCAAAGAGCAAGAGTGAGCTGACCCCGGAAGAGAAGCTTCTCCACGCGATCTTCGGCCGCGCAGGTGAGGATGTCAAGAACGACAGCCTGGAACTGCCCGCCGGTGAAGAGGGCGTAGTGGTCGAAACCAAGCGATTCAGCCGCAGGATGTATATGTCGGAGGAACTTCGCAAAGAGCACAATCGCCGGATGAAGGATTACACCCGTTCGATGAACGAGCGAACCATCCGCGTGTTCCGCGAGATGCTCGAAGAGATCAACGACATAATGG
>CBDUQP010000140.1:0-8146 GCA_965369385.1 uncultured Phycisphaerales bacterium | reverse complement strand
GTCAGTATATTAATATATGACTGCGCGTAGTGGCAATCCCCATGCCGCAAGCCAGGGCTGATTTAGATGCGATTGCCCTGGCAGCACCGCCGTCTTCTATTGCCCCGGACCGCAGCATATACTATCGTTACACGGCATGTCCGAGACTTTCCGGCCCCATCCCAAAAACAACTCAAAAGTCTATTGCATCAGCTTTCTACCGGTAGCATCGAGCACATCAAACTCTCTACTCTGCCGGCTGGCCATCTCCGCTGAACGTCTGCGCAACTGCCCCACACGCAACAACATAACTTCAAGCCACTGCTTATCCTTCGTCTTGCCGTACTTCTCCATCATCGTCTGGCACAATTCCAGCTCCATCTGGAAGAAAAGCTTGCGGCCGGTTCCACTCTCGCCATCCAAGCCCCTGGCCAGGCGATCATAAACACGAACCGCCTTCTCGTATTCTTCGGAAGCGCGATAGCTCCTGGCAAGATTCAGAAGCAATTCCATTCTAACCGCGACAGACCGCTTGCGATCATCCTTCACTCGCTTCCCGGCTGCATTCAGTTCCTGAACAAGAGCCTGTGTGCGTCTTTTCTTCCTATTAGCATCCACGCCATCGGTTTGCCTGAACACCGACAGCGTCGTGCTCAGCCCGGAGAATTCCTCTTCAACATCTTTGTAGCCAAGCTTTTTCACTCTTGCGAAGAAGTCGCTGGCGGCTTTGTCGAGTTTTTTACCCGTCAGTTTGCCCGCCTTGGCGACAGAAGCCTTGTAGCGAGCCTCGATTTTCACCGACGCCTTGGCTCGCCTGGCATCTTCGATCTCCTTGCACTTCAGGACCAATGCAAGGGCCTCGCCCCCCCTGGCGTTCTGGTTCAGGGCGTCTACATACAGCAAGGCCTCATCCATACGCTCGACCAGTGGAACACTCTTGCGGCGGTTGTGCAGTTCTGCGGCGAAGCTCAGATAAGCCTTGCGATACTCGGTAAGCCGGCCTTGATTACCGCCTTCATCCACCATTTCGACTATGCTGCTGCGAATCTCGCGAATAACCATGTCTATCAGTTGTGAGGTGCCCGCGGCGTTTGTCTTGCGGAACTCGTTCAGACCGGCAATGGCGGCATCCACCTTTCCGACTTCCACGAGTTTCTGTATCTCGTACTGCCTTGCCGATACCAGCATAACCTGGCCGACCCATTTCTTTGCAAGCAACCGGAGTTCCGCGATCGCCTGATGGGGTTTGCCCAGCTTATCGCCCAGAATCCTGGCAGCATAGTAGTCAGACCAGGCTGCCTGCCTCTTGAGATCACCTGCGAACGCGGAATTGGCATTAACGCGTGACATGCTGCTTACCTTGTCACTGTAGGCCTTCAGGGCGGTCCTCAGCTTGGCTGCATCGATACCCTTATCGCCAGCCTTCAGCAGCCTGTACTTCATGCTCAGCGAAAGACCCTCTGCCTCCATCCGTTTCTTGATTGGCTTGGCAGGAACGTTGTCAAAAGCGGCGATGGCTTCCTTTATCCATTTGGCCTGGTCCGCAGGCTTTACGCTATCCCATGACAGCTTGTCACATTGCACAGCCATGCTGAAGTACCACGACGCCACCTGGGGGCGTTCCTTGACGAAACCGACCGCCAGCTTCATCATTTCCACGCAGCGTTTGCGGAGGTCGACCGAAACCGTGGTCCCCTTCTTCTCACGTGCCCTTACAGCACTCCACTCGCACGTGGCTGCGTGATCGGCGGCGATGGCAGCACGCTTGCTCTTGGGATAATTCTTTGCCAGTTGGGCAAAATACGCGGCCGCCTTCAGGCTATGATTGCGGTTATTCTCGGAGATTGCGATATCCCAAAGCACCAGCGGGCGAATCGCCCGGGCGGCATTGTCCTTGCGAGCGATCACTGCAGCGTACAGTTTGCCGGCTTGGGGGGACTTCCTGTCGGCGGCGACAATTTGTGACGCCAACGCATACACATGCACAGACGGAATCGCCGATGTATCCTTGCGACCCTTCCAGCGATTAGCAAACAGACGGAGGAAAGCACGCCTCACATTGCCGGACTGATGCTTGGAAAGGAAATCTACCAGCGGCTTTTGCGATGCAGCTAGATGCGTGTTTTTCGCACCAATGTCTTTGGTGGCTTGAGCCCATGAGAGATACATCGCATTAAGCAGCAGAGCCCTCTGAACTTCAAACTGCATCCCCTTGCCAATCGCCTTGACTGCGATTCTCTCGTAGTCGTCGGCTGATTTGCGGGCCAGGTCGAACTTTCCGCCAATGATATGCGTAAATGCAACTTCCATAGCAATCTTGCTGCGTATGGATCCCGATGCCTTTGCATAGAGTTTCGGATTCAGCAGTTTCAGGGCATCGTCCTGGTTCCCAAGGTCTCTGTCGGCGACGGCAGACATCCACATCGCCAGATACTTGCGAACTCCAAGGTCCTCTGCTCGCCCCCCCCTGATATCCTGCAACGTAACCGTCACATCCTCAAACAACTGGCCGCGTTCCTCTTTGTCATCGGGATCAAGCTCTCCCATCGCCAATGCACGATAGAGATACGTCCACGAGGCACCATAGGCGATATCCTGCTGGAGTCGCTCTATTTCACCGCGTCTGACTACCCATACCTTCATCATGCGGCGCCATCGCGGGACGCTGGATTCGATATCCCCGCGAAGTTTGTCCCATACACCCACCGCACGTTCGGTATACTCGCGAACTACCTGTTTGTCGCTTTCATTGTCTTGGAGCAACAAAATCATACGTACGTGCGGCTGAACGGCTGTTCGCCCCAACACATTGGCAAGCTTAAATCGCATGCGGTAATAATCAATCGTAGCCTGTACTCTTGCCTCGTCAGTAATGCCGGGTTTTCTGCGAATAGTCCTGAACCTGGACTTGGCATCCTTAGTGGCCTGGGCAAGCATGGCGATGGCTTCGTCCATGGCTTTCAGGCGTTTGATGCTATCGACGATCTCAGCTGCGCCTGCTATCTTGATCTCGGCGGCAAGAGCTTTTCCTTCAGGCATATCCGCCTGGGAACCCAGTTCCCGGCCTAGCTGGGCAAGGATTTCCTTCATTCCCAGTTGCCTGAGCGAAGCGCTGAGCTGGGACGAGTCCAGCGAATCGTAGGCGGACTTCTCCGCAGCGCATGCAGAGGGCACCGAAGGCAAAACCAAGGTCGCCAGGGCCACCGAAATGAATATGATTGTCCATTGGGACTTGTGCATCCAGCTTACCTCTGCTAACTGTCGCCCGGCCCCTGGCGTCGTGCGGCACGTCGCAAGGCCATGGGTATCGGGAAGAATACTCACTCGAAGGATATATTCTTGAATTTCGCTCGCACGGCCTGGTTATACGCTTCCAGGACAAATTGCATCCTGACGTTTGACTTCGGCCTAATGATCAAGGGCACTTCTTTAGACGGCATCTGATTAAGAGTAACGAACAGGTCCTCGGGACTGCTCGTGACGCCGGCGATGCCTCTTATCTCGTAACTGCACGCGGAGAATCCATCACCACTCGGATGGAGGATGATCTTCACGGGGCGCTTCAACTCGTCAATAACAGATGGAGATCCGCCCGATTCCTTCGGGAGTGTAGCGGGGATCTGTCCCTCGGCCTGGCGAAACGTTGTGGTCAACATAAAGAATATGAGCAACTGGAACGTAACGTCGATCATCGGCGTAAGCGGCGGAGCCACCTTTGCCTTTGGCAGTTTGCGCTTGGATCGCGACGAAACGTGATGAACGGTCTCGTCTCCAGCGATTTCTCTCTTGTATGCTGACATTATCCTGCTACTCCGTCATATCTGAAAAAACTCGGCCACCTGCACCCAGCGGGCTTCCCGCTGCCGGCAAGCACACACCAACTCTTGCCCCACAGGGGCGTCACTGTGCGCTGGGGTCTACAAGTGCGGTCAGATCAAGCAGGCTTATGCCCGCTTTGCCGGCGGCCTGCATTACCGGCTTGATTGCCCTGTAGCTGACACGCTTATCAGAGCGAATTTCCACGCGGAATTTCGCCAGATCAAGCTTTTCCTTCTTGGCCCGCTTCTTGTGTTCCTCGAACGTCTTGACCAGCGTAGCTACATCGCCTATGTCTATACTTCTGCCCATTATCTTGTATTCGAGGGCCTTCACCTGAGTCACCGGAGCAGCTTCGGTGTTCCGCCCTGCTGCGGAAATCACGTTCACCACAACCCGGTTGCTGACAAGCTTCTCCTTTTTCTCTTCTTTCGCCACACTCATCGTCGGGCGATGAAGTTCCAGCTCGGCCAGCGTGGGAGAGAGCACACTACTGGCGAGAATGAAGAATATGATCAACTGGAAAGTACAGTCGATCATCGGGGTCATGTTAAACTCAACATCACCGCCGGCACCTTGTTCGAAAACCTTGCTCTTGGGCATGTCTTACTCCGAGCTACAAAGTTACGGAAAAACCTTGCAGCTACGATCCGCTCTTCTTGACGCTCGGACGGAACGTCGAGATCAGATCCTGCGAGATCACCAACGCCTCACTGGAAAGTGCGTCTATCCGGTTCCGCATGATGCCATAGACCGCCAGGGCCGGAATCGCAATCGACAGACCGATAAGAGTGGTCACCAACGCCATGCCAATATCCTGACTCAATGCGCCAGCATCGGGTGCGCCGCCCTTCTCGGTTATCGTGAAGAACGCGTTGATCATGCCCCATACCGTGCCCAGAAGACCAAGCATCGGCGAGACATTGCCCATCAGGTTCAACCATTCGATCTTCCGCAGGTATATCGTCGACTGCGTATCGTAGGCCTCTTCGATCGCACGCTCCATCGCCGGATAACCGTGAGACGCTTCCGACAGCCCAGAATGCACCACGCGGCTCAGCAGGCTTGGTTCGCTTGCGGTCAGATCGATCACCTCGCGATATTGCTTCGCCTTGAACATCTCCTGAATTTGCTCATTCAGCGAAGGCGGAAGCATGTTCGCCCGCCTGATCGCGATGAAATACTGAACGATCAGAGCCAATGCAAAAATGCTCATGCACCACAGAACCATACCTATCATTCCGCCGCCCGGCCATATCAATACGTCAAAATAGTTCATTGCCAGCATCAACTTCTCTCCTTCTATCACCCGGTTAATATCTCCGAGAGTTTTTAAAGGTCACATTCGTATTCTTGTTCACATGCAACGCTCAGCGTCCCTTGGGAAGGTCCGCCAATGCCTTGCCTGCATCGTTTGCTATTTTCGTGCCCTTGTAACGCTCCGCCACCATACGAAACGCCGACCGGGCCGACCGCAAGTTCTTCTTGCCTGGCAGATCACGCATAATGCACCCGGCCCTGTATAACGAAATTCCACCAGCCTTGCTATTACCAAAGAAGGTGACTATTCGCATATAGTTCAAGCCAGCTTTCATCATCAGCTCGCGTTTGGCTTTGGTGTTCTTGACCTGGTTGGATTGTCCCTGCTGCGATTTCGCCAGCCCCATCAGAACATCAGGCAGGCGATTCTTGGCAACCCTGCGAAGCAATTTCCCATACACCTCGGAGGCTTCGGCGTATTTCTGATCCGTCAGCAGTGCATCGGCCACCAGCAACTCGCTATAGGCAACGCTCTTTTTCGGGCCTGCGACCACCGCTTCGTCTGACTGCGGTTTATCCGCCATTGACAGTAGTTCTTGGGCTTTGCCTTCGTGGCTTAACAATTCCTTGAGCAATTCAAGCACTGCCGCCCGATGCGGACCCCGTGTTTTCGACATCGCAGTTTTGAGCAAACCCACCGCTGCAGAATTCCGCTCGCTGCCCTTGTCGGCGAATTTCTTCGGGCGAAGCGCAATAGCCGTCTTGGACACCCCATCGCGTGTCATCATATCCAACCACGCCTCGACAGCTTTGTCGGTAAGACCCGACCTGTTGAGCAACTGCTGCCTGCGATACATCGCCAGAGTTGGCACAAATGACTTCGCGGCTGCTTCTATGGCTTCATTGTAGCTCTCGGTAGCGTTCTCAAAGTCATCGCTCCCCGCCAGAATTTCTGCCACGTTTAGGTTGGTGGCTTCGTTGATGCTGATTTTCTTGAGCTTCAAGATGCGTTTGCGGATGTTGCTCCCGGCCTTGTTGCGGAAATGAATCCGCCCATCCTTGACGCCCGTAACCTTCACATCGGTATAGTTCAAGCCCGATGTGCTTACCTCGTCACCGGCGGCAGCGCCCACCAACGCCAGCAGAACGATTGCGACTGTAGTATTTCGGATTGAGTTTATCAAAAGCATCGCTCACCTATTCGTCTTCACTAATAAGCCTGAACCTGCCGCCATTCTCTTGGGCGATCTTCTGCATGACTGCCACCATATTCGGGGCAGCCCTGCCATACAGGAAAGTATTGATCTTTACCTGCTGACTAGCGTTGAGTTTGCGAATCAGCTTGATAACGGCATCGTTGTCGGGAAAGTTACCGTCCGTGAGCAGATAGATCATCCGTCCGGGCTTTTTCTTCTTCGCTTGCGAAAGCACGAGAAATGCCCGGTTAATGGCCTTGATCGGATTGGTTGATTTCTCCGCACGAATAGGCTCCAGGAACGTCGCGAGCCTCCGCTTGTTGCGGTCAGTGGCTGCCACCAAGCCCTTGGGATACTTCTCCAGCGGTTCACCTTCGGCGAACAATATTACATCAAAATTCTGCACGGGCTTGAGCATCGCGATCGATCTGACAATCTCATCGCGAACAGAATCGAACGAATCCAGCATCGAACCGGACCTGTCGATCAGGTACACAACATTATGAGCATTGCCGGCCATGTCCATGAAGGAACTCTTGGTCAGTTCCTCTTCATTGCGGACCAAACCAAAATCCGCCAGCCCATCGTCTGCCGAAGAGTCATCCTCTACCATGAACACCGCCGACTCATCGTCTTCCGTATCCTCGGATATCTCTCGCTTGCTCTCTTCCGACACCTTGCTGCGGTTCATTGCCTCAGCTATCTTGTTTTCGTTCTTGGGCGTAGCCTTGACTGCCGTAACTGCCTTGTCCTGCATTACAGTACCGGGCACGGTCACTGTGATTTCGCGGCGTTGGCTGGTAACAATGATCGTCAGAAAAAGGAGAATCATCCCCAGCCCAACGTGGAAGAACACGCTAATCATCCAGGGCATCACGCCCGCCATCATGCCGAAGAACGCATCCTCTGCCCGGCTGCCTTCCACGACTTCAACAGCTTGGGATTCTAACGAGAGTGCGTCGATGGTTGGGGTGGCATCGGCAGCGGGCGAATCATCTTGCGTATCGTCTATTTTAGGAACTGTGGGCAAAATAGGCTTGGGCAGTGATGCCAGTTCTTCGGGCAGGTCGCTCGTCTTTCCACAATGCCTGCAAATGACAACGCCACCGTCACCGGAATCAATACTCAGCAGTTCGCCACAGTTTTCACAACGAAATTCCACAGCCATCCACAAGACTCCTGCTTGCTCGCCACCGAACACACGAATACCGGAAATAGGAATGACCAAAGCCCGCCCGACCCATCGGGAACGCGCCCGCAACACAGCGAGTGACTCCGGTAAGAACATCACTCCCTGCTTGGCGCGAACTCATCCGACCATCGGCCGCATTCGTCCTTGCCTCGTGGGACATTCGAACTACATATTTATACCAACTGGCATTACCTACGGCAATCCTGCAGGTAAAATCTCTGACACCCATTTTCCAAAAGAGTCGCCCACAGCAAACCTGACACTCTCTCATCCCCCTCCTCTCAAAGGCGAATGCACGAACGCTTCTCTGGCACAAGACAAGGTGCTCTGTAACCCTTCACCCATCTGCATCGCTTTGGGCAGCCAGCGGGAGGAGTTGATGATGATTCGACAAAAACGTCGGCCGTTTCTAGAAAAAATGTGAAATAGAGGTGTTGCACAGATGCCTTTTCCACATCATTGCAGGTTTTGTAAACGTAAGTATCTATTGTGATTACGATTGCAACGAAACGCAAAATCGCGAGCGATGTCCAAAACACGCAACAAACGCAACGTTTTTGGAAGTTTGTTGCGTGATTCAGGCCGTCTGCAAAATTCCGGACCCAATTGCATGCAGCGTTTTAGGCATCAGCGGTCAGTATGTGAGTCTGGGAGTATGTGACTGTGCGCCGGCTTGGGGCAAAGCGTGCTGTTTGTGGCTAGC
>CBDUQP010000139.1:0-8168 GCA_965369385.1 uncultured Phycisphaerales bacterium | reverse complement strand
TGTATAGGAGGATGGTCTTGCCTACTACGCCTACACATGCGGCTTTGGTGGATTCTTCCAGTTCGGCGGCCAGCAGTTTCCTCACATCGCCGGCAGGTCCGGTCAGGCGCAGCTTTATCAGCTCGCGTTCCAGCAGGAATTGCTGGATCTGTTTGATTATGGGCATGGTGAGCCCGGCCTTGCCGATCATCATGGCGACATCAAGGGTCTGGCCGAGGCTTCTGAGGTGTCGCTTCTGTTTTCCGGTTAATTCGATCATCGCGGTATTCTAGCGGCGCGGGGGCGTTGGAACAAGTAATCCTGGTTTAAGACGGGGCGTTTATTGACGGATAAATGTGTGTTTGGCGGCAGGCTACTTGCCAAGGGTGCTGATTGGGCGGACATATTGCGAGATGGTGTCCAGCGTGGGGCGGTCGGATCCTTTGAACTGCATGATATGCCCGCGAGCGTGGTCGGAGAGGATTACTATTGCGCGGCCGGGCAGTTGCGTCATGCCTTCTTCGGTGTGCTGATGCCCGAGAACAAAGAAGTCGGCACCCAGTGCCTGGGCGTAGTCTTCGAGCTGCTGGGGGCTCTGGTCGCGGCCCCACACCCATTGGTAGGCCGCACCCGGCCTGTGAAGGTCGGCATCGGTTTTCGGGCGAGACAGGATATCGAGGTCAATTGGGATGCCTGCCTTGGGATTGGGCAGTGAGTGGGAAATCATCACACTACCGTCCACTTGCACAGCCAGGGGGAGGGATGCCAGGAATTCGCAGACTGCGTCAAGCACTTCGGCGGCGTTATCTTTGAATTCGAAGCTGATACCCTTGCGGAAGTATTCGCAAACGCCGCGTCCCTGCTTTGCTATCTCTGTTTGGCTGATTTGGGCCAGGTCGTGGTTGCCCATGACGAAGAAGAGCTGGGCGGGGTTGCTGAGCTTGAGGCGTGCTGCCCGCATGAGCAGTTCAACACTGCGATCCTGTCCGGTGGTTTCGTCCAGATCGCCATGGATTATCTCTTGCAGTATCAGGCATCGTGAGGGGTTGGCACTAAGTGCTGCGTAGGATATTGTTTTGTTGAGGTTTTCCCGGTTACCGTGAATATCGCCGCCAACGACAATTTCGCGGTCGGCGTCAAGCATGATAAGGTTTCCCTGTCTGCGCGGATCATCCATGTTGAGGAGTGCGGCTCTGTGGAAGATGTCGGCAACGGGGTGTGCCAAGGTCAGGATTCCCGCGGTGGATTGAGAATTGCCGTGTCAGCGAGTGGGTCCTGGAGTTTTAGCGAGGTATCATCCTTGCTGTTTGCGTTTTTCATGAGGGTGTGCTGTACGAGGCTGAGTCTGGCACGCACATCTTTCATGGTGGCAGGTCTTCTTGACGGGAGGAACTCAGCGCAGTCGACCACAAGCTTGTTGAGTGCGGGGGGCACTTGCGCATTGAGCTTGCTGGGCGGGATGAGCTGGTGTTCGTGCTTCATCGTGGCGGCCCCGTTTTTGGGCATGGCGGTGGGCATTGGTCTGCCGGTGAGCGTCCAGTACATGCTGGCACCGAGATTGAACACATCGGTCCTTTGGTCAAGGGGTTGGCGAGCAACCTGCTCTGGCGCGATGTAGTCCGGCGTGCCCTGGATTCGCTCCTTGATCGTGCCGACAGCGCAACTCTGGCCCAGATCGATGATTTTTACGGATCCATTAGGAGCGACGAGAATATTGTTGGGTTTCATGTCCGCGTGGACAAAACCTGTAGCACTCATGTGTTCGAGGCCTTCGGCAACCTGCAGGAAGATATTAACCGCCTCGATAACGGTCCGGGGTCTGGATTCGTGGAGGGGGATGCCATCGCAGAATTCCATAAAGAGGTGGAGTTCCCTCACCGCTACCCACCTTCTGATGCGGTTGAGTTTGTACACACTGCGAAGAACGGGGTGTGACAGCTTATGGGCTATCGCGTATTCGTTTACCACCTGTTCAACATAACGAGCGTCCGACGCATCGCGTTTTAGCACGCGCTTTAGCGCGCAGAATCTACCAGTCTGCAGCTCTCGGACCTGCCAGATAGTGCTACGAGCTCCGCTACCGAGGTATTGAACAACCTCATAGCCGGGAACTTCCAATGTTCTTGTGGCTGTACTCATCCGTGTCGTTGTCTTTATAAGTTATAGTATAATGATGACATACGACTGGGGCTTGCAAGATAATTCATACGAGCAAGGCCCCATATGCAGCGTTTAAGGTGCGGCGGAATATAGTATATAAATCACTATAACATCTTCTATGCATCCGCGCAAGCATAAATCAGCAAAAAGCTCGGCCCGCTGGACATTTTGTGAGTGTGGGCGGTCTGTTCGGACGATTGAGGGGGACGCCAACTTATCACAGGACGCTGGTCTGGAGTTGATATTCTCTGGGTGCATGTTTGTGAGGTTGAGCGGGAGATAGTTAATCAAGTGCCCCCCACGAACTACCGAATGAACGTACTGAGGAAGCCTCTGGGCAACTCCGATAGTTGGCAGGGCAGGGAAACAGTGGGCTGCTGCCAACTTAAGTAACTAATAGATAGGTTTTACGCAGCATGAGATGTACTTGTTAGCGAATTGGCGTGCATTCAGCCGGTGATTCCGCGAGTTGCGGATCAGGGCTTTAGATTACAGTAAGAGCTGATTTGTGAGGAAGTTCGATCACAAAGGGGCTCTGGCGAGCTTCAGGAATGGTGAAACTATGGCGAAACTTCAGACGTTGAGCAACGAGCAGATTAACGAAGCTGTGTCGGCCGCCGTCGAAAAGCATGTTCCGGCGACGATTCTCGTTAAGCGGGACAACGCGTGGGTCAGCCTTCACAGCCGGTTTCTTGCGGTGCAGGGCAGCCATTTGTTGCTGGCAGTGCCCAAGATGAGCGGTTGTGATGACCAATATACCGTAACTCCCGCCCAGAAGCTTGGCGTATGCTTCAAGCTGAAGCACCACAAGCACATATGCACCGTTACTGCGGTGGGCCCCGAAACATACCAGCTTCCCGATTCTGGTGAGACCCAGGTCGTCACCGTTTGCTGGCCTACCAGGATTAGCAGTCTTCAACGGCGTGCATACCAGCGAGTTCACGTGCCCGAGGGCAAGGTTGTTCGGGCATCGTTCTGGCTTGGCGGTATTGGCGATGAACCCAAGTGCACAGATGAAGGTCTGGTCTGGACAGGACGAGTTATAGATCTGAGCGCGGGTGGTTTCCAGCTCATCGCCAACCCCGATGAAGTCGGCGATGTGCTCGTCGGCGAATCTGTCGGTGTGCGGGTATCTTTCGAAGCAGGCACGCAGGCGGTGTATGCTGATGCTCTGTTCCGTCACAAGGAAAGCGACGGCGATATGGTTCGCCTTGGATTCCAGTTTCTCGCGTTGGGGCAGGATCGAAAGAGCGGATGTGCCCTGGAGACGGTGGCAGTGAAGGTGGCTGAGTTCCAGCGAATGGAGCACACTGTGGGCAGTATGGGCAAATACTCCTGACATATCCCCAATACACAAAGAATACATGACGACGATTTCCAGAAGGCAGTGCTCACGGGCGCTGCCTTTTGTTTTCATGCCTTGAACATCTTGGCTGCGGACATTACCATCGCGGCCATGGCTCGCAAAACAAAGAACGATCTATACTACAGCACCTGGACCACCGCCTGGGGCCCGATGGGGGCGGTCGCGGGCAAGGCCGGGGTCACACGAATTGTGCTCCCTCATTATAAGGGCGACGACCTGAAGGCACTTCTGGCGTGGGAGCACCCGTCTGCGAAGTGCGAGAATGCCCCCTTTGTGCAGCTCACAGAGCTCTCGCGGGAGTATTTCAACGGTAATGAAGTCAACTTCGGCGATATTGAGTGCGATTTGGCCGCAGCGGGCACTTTTACCGGTAAAGCCCTGCGAGCCTGCCGCGAGATCCCATACGCCCAGACCAGATCATACCTGGATCTGTCCAAAATGCTCGGTAGCCTCGAAAGTGCACGTGCGGTAGCCACCGCGATGGGCAGTAATGCGATCCCTCTTGTAATTCCTTGTCATAGAGTGATTTATTCTAACGGTAATCTGGGCGGATTCAGTGCAGAAGGCGGCACTTCGCTCAAGCAACGCATGATCAATCTGGAATCTGCCGCCGGATAACCCACTGGCGGTTTCGCTCACATCCCCGAGCCAAAGTTGCTCACGCATCGCCGCTCTGGTATCCTATCCGGCTTAGACGCTCGAACGGTGCTACATCTTTTTGTCTGCCACCCGGCTGGGGCGGGCGTGTGTAAGTCCAAATATTTCAAGCAATACGAACACAGTACGATAGATTGAGGAAATTCATGGCCAAGACGCTTGTTTACAAGATACTCCAGGACCATCTGGTCACCGGTGAACTGACTGCCGGCAGCGAGATCGGTATTCGTATAGACCAGACGCTCACCCAGGACGCCACCGGCACGACCGCCTACCTGTTGCTGGAGGCGATGGAAGTGTCCCGCGTTAAGACAGAACTGTCGGTAAGTTATGTCGACCATAATATGTCCCAGTTTGGCCCGGAGAACCACAACGATCACCTGTATCTCCAGAGTATTGCCGCCAGCGTTGGTGCGTATCACTCCCGCCCGGGAAACGGCATCTGCCACCAGGTGCACCTCGAGCGTTTCGGCCGCCCCGGCAGAACACTGCTCGGTAGCGATTCCCACACTCCCACTGGCGGCGGTATCGGCATGATTGCAATTGGCGCCGGCGGCTTGGACGTAGCGGTGGCGATGGGCGGCGGTGCGTTTTACACCACCTGCCCGCGTGTGATTGGCGTTGAGCTCAAGGGAAAGCTGCGGCCGTGGGTTGCTCCGAAGGATATCATCCTGAAGTTGCTGAGCATTCTTACCACTCGCGGGAACGTTGGGTGCATGGTGGAGTATTTCGGCGAAGGCGTGGACACGCTTCCCGTACCTGCCAGAGCGACCTGCACCAACATGGGCGCAGAACTCGGCGTTACCACCAGCGTGTTCCCGTCCGACGAGGCTACCAGGCAGTTTCTCACAGCCCAGGGACGCGGGGATCAGTACGTTGAATTGATCGCGGATGACGGCGCGGAATATCCGCGGATTACCAAGCGTCTTCACAGCGAGACCGATGCAGCCACGATTGCCAATATGAAGAGCAATTGCACTGACGTTGAGATTTCTGACGCTGATGGCGATGGTTATGTCGAAGTCAGTTTCGGCCACGTCGTGATAGACCTCGATGCGCTCGAGCCGATGGCATCTGGTTCGCCCAGTCCCGACAATATCAGCACCATAGCCGAACTGGCGGGCAAGAAGGTTAACCAGGTAGTGATTGGATCGTGCACGAATTCCAGCTATCAGGACCTGATGATTTGTGCTCGTGCGCTCAAGGGAAGGACCGTACACAGCGATGTGGAACTCGGCATTGCACCCGGCAGCAAGCAGGTTCTTACGATGCTCGCCGAGAATGGCGCTCTTGCCGATCTGGTGCAGGCGGGGGCTCGCATTTTGGAGAGTTCCTGCGGGCCTTGCATCGGCCAGGGATACAGTCCCGCTGAGGGCACTATTACGCTGCGAACATTTAACCGCAACTTCGCAGGAAGAACCGGTACCAAGGGCGACATGGCGTATCTGGTATCTCCCGAGACTGCAATCGCGGCCGCCATTACAGGCGTCGTTACCGATGCCCGAAAACTCGGCGAGCTGGGTATCGACTATCCGCAGATTGATATGCCGGGCGAGTTCCTTATTGATGACGGCATGATCGTTCGGCCGATGAGTGAGCAGGACTCTGCTAAGGTTGAGATAATCCGCGGTTCGACCATCGTAAAACCGCCAAGCGGCGAAAAGCTGGCAGACCCGATTTGCGGCACTGTAGTTATCAAGGTTGGCGACAAGATTACCACCGACCACATTATGCCCGCAGGCGCTCTGCTGAAGTTCCGCTCCAACGTGCCCGAGTATGCCAAGTATGTGTTCGACTGCTTCAACGAGGGCGATGGCGAGACGTTTGCCGATCGCACGCTGGCTGTGAAGGCAGGCGGACGCAAGGGCGTTATCGTAGCGGCTGACAGCTATGGACAGGGCTCAAGCCGTGAGCATGCCGCCCTGTGCCCGATGTATCTGGGCGTGGGCGTGGTTATCGCCCAGGCGATAGAACGTATTCACCAGGCGAACCTTGTGAATTTCGCAATCCTCCCGCTGACGTTTGCAAGTGCGGCGCATTATGACAAAGTAGACCAGGGCGACGAGCTTGAAGTTATCGACAGCGCTACGGCCATCGCTTCGGGCGATACCGTAACGGTGAAGAATCTTACCAAGGGCATCGAGTTTGAGTGCAATGTGAGCTTGGCTCCGCGTCAGAGGCAGATTCTGGCCGCCGGCGGCCTGCTGAACTACACCCGAACAGGCGGCCAATAGTTTTTGGGTTCGTATCCCCATTAGCGTGTGCCGGGTAGACTGGAGCGAAAATGGGGACTGTCCCGTTGTTGGGGACTGTCCCCACTTTCGCGGTGTATGCTATCTATCGCAGAAGCGCAAAATGGGGACAGTCCCCAACATGGGACAGTCCCCATTTTGCGGATGGAGTTGTGGATGACTGAGACGGGCTTTGGGAATATTGTGACGGTATTCGGTGCCAGTAAGCCCGAACAGGGTGATGAGGACTACAATACTGCCATGGACGTGGGACGGACGCTGGGCGAGATGGGATATGGCGTTGCCAACGGCGGATATGGCGGAACGATGGAAGCTTCGGCGCGTGGTGCGAAACTTGCCGGCCGAGCTACTGTAGGCGTTACTTGCGGAATGTGGAAATCGTCGGCAAACGAGTTCATTGATCGCGAGATTCCTACCGCAAGCCTGACTGAGCGGTTGGGCAAGCTGATTGAGCTTGGCTGCTGCGGATACGTGGTTTTGCCCGGAGCCACGGGAACATTGGTGGAATTGGCTATGGTTTGGGAACTTGCGTGTAAGCGCTTTGGTGAGGTTCGGCCGATAGTTTGTGTAGGCGAGTTCTGGCGGCCATTATTTGATATGATGTGCAGCCAGCGGGCCCGCAGTGGCGAGTGCGTGTCGCTGGTGGCAGATGCGGACGGTCTGCGAGGCTGTCTGCCGGATTTGTCCAGGCGGTAGAGTTCAAGGCGTTGTTACCTGCAACTGCACTGTTTCTTGTGCAAAGGTGTGACTATGCTGCAACACGATATAGGAAGTGACATGCGGACCGGTCGATATGGGCTGGTGTGCCTGTTCGGGGTGCTATTCTTGCTGCTTGGCGGTATCGAAACCGCCATGGGGCAGAACGCATCGGTCCGTTCGCCCAAACGCAAGGGTGTCTCGTACCCTCTGAGCGAACGCCGTCCTGCCATTATCAAGCCGACCAATTGGTTATCCAAACCGAAGAAGAAGGATCTATCCGCCGATGAAGGCGTGAAGGTCGTAAACAGGCCATGCAGGATTCAACGACACAAGAGCGGGTGGATACGCATTACGCTGGGTGGACACGGTGGAAAGTCGCGGGATGTTCTGTGGGGCTTGCCGAATAATTGGCTGGACGAGATGGAAAGCATCGCCCGCAAGGGTCGCAAGATGGAATGGACGCTCTTTCGTATTTCGGGCGTTATGCACGTGTACCGGGGGCGCAGATACCTGATGATTACTCGCGGGGTAGTGGCAAAGAGCGTGAGCAGGGAGAAGACTACCTCTCCTGCGGCGGTCAGGTCGCCGGGTGTTTCGGCGTCTGCTACTGCTACTGCGACGGTGGTCTCGCCCAAGGCGGCGACAGCCACGGCACCTGCCTCGAAGACTGCGGCGTCCGGTGGCGGTTCTTCCGCGTCGGATATGATGGCCGCGATGCTGCGGGAGAGCAGGGCCAAGCCGATCTTCGTACGCCCCAAACCGCTCTCTGAGGGCAAGGCCAAGTCAATAGCTCCGGTGACGCGAAAGGTTATCAACCCGATGCGAAGCAGGATGGTTGTAGACCGGTTGGTGCTTATTGATCCCGAAGGCATAGGACGCTGGAAGGTTGCATCATTTAAAAGCGACAACACTCTTCAGGAACCCCCGGTGCGTCTGCTTCCGTGCCAACTGCTGGAGCGAGTCGAGGAGTTCCAGCCCAGCCAGCGGCTGAGAGTGACAGGTATAATACACGTCTACAAGGGGCGTCGTTTCATGCTCCTTCGCAAGGCCGTAAA
>CBDUQP010000138.1:0-8204 GCA_965369385.1 uncultured Phycisphaerales bacterium | reverse complement strand
TCTCCGCTGCGGCACATGTGAGCAATACCGCAAGCGGCCATAGCATCAGTTGACATTATTCCTGCGTGGAAACACCAAACCAACTGAACCTTCCCGCAGCATATCGGCTTTGATGTGGATTGCCAAGGCGAATCTGCTTTAACGATCAATCATTTTACAATCAACTTTATAAACACTTCTTATCACTAGCGTTACAGGATACCGCACCCCCGCCGCATGCTTGTCCGTGGCGATCCAGATGGCTACACAACATCCGCAGCCCGGAACAAGACACGTAACATCAGGCGCTTTCGGCTGGCACGAAGTGGGTTGGAACGCCGATATGCTCGGGCTCACCCGAGTCGCCGTCTATCATCTTCTCCAGAAGATTGAGCGAATTATCGACAATGCCCCGGCGGTCCTGGGCCACCGATGAAATGGAGGGGCAGTAGAGTTGCCCGTAATTAGTACCGTCCATGCCCACCACCATCACATCATCAGGCACGGAGACGCCTTTGTCTCTCAGTCCACGGATCACGCCCATCGCCATGTAGTCGCTCAGAGCGATTATCGCATCGGGCAGGTTGCCCGAGTCAGCAAGTTCCGTCGCAACTTCCCTTGCCCGATCCACCTCCACTTTGCACTCGACAGTACTGATTTCAATCCCGCAATCCTCGCAAGTCCCGACGGCTGAGCAATACTTGAGGTCATACTCAATCGGGCTGCCAACCTGCCTGATGTAAAGAGCGTTTCGGCATCCCTTGGTCGACAAGTACTCAACCGCCTCCTTAACGCCAAGCGACCAGTCCACATACACCGTATTGAGATGTTCGACTCGCGCATCGAACATCACGATCGGAAAGTTCTGTTTCACAATCCTCTTATACTGCACAGTATCAGTCGTCAGGGCGGCCGAGTGCATCAGGATACCGTCGACGCCGCGATCCATGAGCGACTCGAGGCATTCAAGTTCGCGCTCGTAGTTCCACTCGGTGGCCGACAGCAACAATTGGTATCCGCGTTTTGTGGCTTCGTGCATGAATAACGTGCACAGCTCGGCGAAGTGCGGCGAGTGTATGTCGCCGCAGACCATCCCCAGCGAGAAAGTCCGCCCCATCGCCAGCGCTCGAGCGGAGAATGAGGGGCGATAATCGAGATCCTTGGCAACCTCAAGAATTCGCTTCTGCGTTCCCAGTGCAATACGCGCAGAACTGCTCTTGCCGTTCAGCACCAGCGAAACGGTGGTCTTGTTCACGCCCGCCTTCTTGGCAACATCATTGATTGTAACCGCCATAGACACCTCATCATCGCCCTAGCGGCCACCAAAAGAGCTGCCGCCGCTAACGCCTATTTTGCCTAAACTGGTTTAGCCAACCCTTAAGATACCAGATCGGCCCGATACAGTCAAGATTTCCCGCACTCCGCGCCGGCAGCAGCAGTGACAACAGTATAGCACTCCCAGCGCCCACGGCAAGTGCTACCAGTTGATCGCCGGGAACTTATAGAGACACGCCGCGATCGCACATTTCGACGTTGGTCCGGCAGCGGATTCCCAGCTCATCGGCAATTCTGGATGACGTACACGCCGCCAAGATGGTCCATTTCCATTAAGAGCAATCAGGAGCGTTATCCGATATAATCAAGGCGACGGCCAGCTGCCCGCGTCGGCAGATGGGATTGCCAGGCTGGAAACAATGGACAAGTTCGGCAACATTTGCAGGAGGTGTCAGTCGCGATGAACATTTCACCGTGTACGCACGTTCTGCTGTGCGCCAAGTATCCGGATTTCGCGTGGCCCGTCGCATCGCTCTTCGACAATATCGTCTGTGCGACAATTGGTGGTATCAGCATGCTTGTGATACTTGCAATCGTGGCCAGGCTGATTCGCATTCATCGCAAGCGAGATAACATTCCCTGGTCAAGTCTTGATGCCCCCAATGACGCGATTGCGGTACAAGATTGTGACGGAACAATATTGGAGGTCAACAGAACATTCGCCAAGCGATTCAATTCAACGGTTCAAGGGCTTGTGGGAACATGCGTATGGGATCTGCTGTCTCCGGAATTGGGAACCAGCCGGAGAGAATATGTTGCACAGGCAATCTCCGAGGAAAGGACCGTACGATATAGTGACGAGCGTGATGGAATGTGGAACGACGTAGTGCTCTGTCCGCTGCGGAACTCCGAAGGCCAGGTGGATAGAGTAGTAATCTTCGCTCATGACATTACCGCTCAAAAAGTCACCGAGCGTATGCTGAAAGAAAGCCGGGAAATGTACCATGATCTCTTCGAAGGCAGTGTCGACGGTTTCCTTTGCACGGACATGGACGGCATAATCGTCAGCTCCAACAGTAGCCTGGAAGATATGCTGGGCTACACACACGAAGAACTTCTCGGGAGGCGATTCAGCGACATTACACCCGAAAAGTGGCATAAATGGGAGCAGAAGGGTGTAATCGAAGAGCAATTGCTCACTCGCGGATTTGCTGACCCGTATGAAAAGGAATACATCCACAAGGACGGCAGTATCGTGCCCGTCGAGCTGTCGCCATATTTGTATACCGACACAGACGGCACGGCCGTAATGATGTGGGGTGTTGTGCGCGATATTCGCGACCGAAAGGAGAACCAGCGCAAACTGGAGCAGTACCAATCCAATCTGCAATCCCTGACGTCGCAGTTATCGCTGTCCGAGGAGAGGCAGCGTCAGCAGCTCGCATCCGCATTGCATGACGGTATCGGACAGAGCCTGTACGCAATGAGCATGTCAGCGGCCATGCTGCGAGGCATCAGGGACAACAAGGATCGCAATGAAGTACTGGATGAAATGGTCCGGACTATCGACCAGGCCATCAACGATACACGCAACCTCACATTCGAACTTTGCCCGCCTGCGCTATACGAGGTATCATTGAGTGCTGCGATAGAATGGCTCGCGGAAGAGTTCGAAAAACGCAACGAAATCGCCTGCCGTGTGAGTCATACCAAGGTGCCCCATGCACTATCCAACGACGCGCGAGGGTTCATGTTCATGGCAATCCGCGAACTGCTTGCCAACGTAGCCAAACACGCAAATGCCAACACGGTGGATATCTCTCTGCAGGAGAAAGATGGTATGCTGCTGGTCACCGTGGCTGATGATGGTGTAGGATTCGATATGGACGCGCTGTCACCGTCTGACGAAGACATGACACGATTCGGTCTGTTCAGCATACGCACCCGATTGCAGGCTCTTGGTGGGCGACTCGACGTGGAGGCGACTTGTGAAAAGAGCTGCAAAGCTACGTTGATTGTGCCCATAGCCGAAACCGAAAGCAAAAACTGACTGGAACACAAATGCCAGAAGATAATGTCCGAATCATACTTGCCGACGACCACGAAGTTGTTCTTCAGGGACTGCGAGCACTACTGGACAGGGTACCCGGATTCCATGTTGCCGGAGTCGCCAGCAGCGGGCGAGAAGCAATAGAGCTGACCAAACACGTGCGCCCGGATATCGTCGTGATGGACGTAACCATGCCGGATCTCGATGGCATAGCCGCCACCAAGAGAATCCTCAAGGACTCCAGCAGTGTCAAAGTACTCGCACTTTCCATGCATACCAGCAGCGACGTTGCCAACAATATGTTCGAAGCAGGAGCATCGGGATATGTGATAAAGAGCTCTTCCGGCCACGAAATCATCGACGCAATACGCGCCGTCATCGCCGGAGAGACATATATGTCGGAAGAAATCCGCAAGAAACTCACTGAACGCGATATCCGAAGCACCGCCACCACAGAAGGCACTTCGAACGAACTCACCGGACGGGAACGCGAAGTTGTTCGCCTTGTAGCCGAAGGGTTAAGCTCAAAGGAGATCGGAGCCCAGCTTCATATCAGCGTCCGCACGGTCAACTGGCATCGCCTGTGCATAATGGACAAACTCAAGATCCGCACCGTTGCCGAAATAACCAAATACGCCATCCGCGAAGGATTAACCGCTCTGGACTCATAGACGATGGGTAGCTTGACGCCTCTAAGGGTGCCAATAGCACAGGTTTGCCCCCTAGGAAAAACACCCATCATCCCACGCCTTAAAGCCATCATCTAACTCACGATAGCGAAACACTTTACTGCTCTTTCAAAAAACCAGTACTATTGTCAGTGGACCAAGGGTGCCATTTATCTGATATTAAGAGTGTTCATGTTCCTTCCCTTTTCTGGAAGACCCGGGATGCCCGCCTGGGTCTTCCTTTCTTTTTGCGCTTTGGCCCGAATCCATGCACATCCCCCGGATGAATCAATCGGGATGGTACAGCTAGATAGGATATAGATTTGCCTGCAATTCAATCAGGAGTAAGCGTTTTTGCATCGTCGGCTTCGCCTCTGACGCGGAACAGCCTGGTCAGCAGCCCCAGGGGCTTGTCTGCCTTTCTTGCACACCACCGACACGATCCGGCATGAACAGGAACACAGAACCATGCCCCCCACATCAACAGTGCCATGCACCCCGCCCCCACCAGTATATCTGTCAGCCAATGGGCACCACTGACCACGCGAGGAACCGCGAACGGCAGCAGACACACCATCGCCACCAGACCAAACCGACGTCCCTGAACCGTCCAGAAGAACGCCACCAGTGATATAAGCACAAATGCATGGTCACCCGGAAAAGATTGCTTGCTCCTGTCCTTTGGTTTGGGCTTCAGCCACGTAACCTCTTGCGACAGTCTCACCGGGTCCTCGTCCATGAACTCTCTGGTGGGGCTGCTCCTTTGGTAGGAAACAATATCGCCTGCCCTCTGAGTTGCCAGTGACATGAGCAGCATAAGTAATGCAAAACCCGCAAGCACCACGATCCTTAGCTTCGCCTGCCGACCCGTAACGCGACGGACCCAGTATATCGACAAAGCCACAATCGCCACCTGGGCGATAATATCAAACGGACGCCAGTTCGCGATTGCCCAAAACGCCTGCCAACCGCCGGGCTCTGCAAGGGTAGCGTTTAAAGCCCAAAATACCTCACGGTCCAGCACATCCCACAACGCACGGGTGGGAGGAAATATCCACGATCCAAACAACAAGGCGGCGGCAATCACACACGCAAGCAAGCTCTTGGGGCGCCATCTATCTGTAAGACTTTCGTCCATGACTTTGGTTGTGCCTGTCTTTGGGGCAATTCCGGGGATAGCCCTGGGAAACATAGCCCTTGGATTCGCATTAATAACTCGACGCGGCCCTGAAACTCAGAGAAATGCGAGCATCACCATCCCCCCTACCGTGTCACTACGATAATAATGTCTATTCCCCGCACAAGTTTCCAGCTTTTTTAGTCTGCTTATCCCAAATTGTTACTTCTACTGTGTCGGCTCGCGCGCAAGAAAAGGGCCTGCGCGGGCGATTGCGATAATCATCAATCACCCGCACAGGCCACGTGACGGCATTTACGCTACTTGGCAACGCCAATGCGTCCTGTTGACAATATGCTCCTGAACATTGCGTTGGCGATGGCCTTCATGCCGCGATCACCCGGATGCCAATTGACCCCGCCATGCTTGAAGTGTCCTTCAGACAGAGCGCGGTTCTTAACGTTACCTATCAGGTTGCTGATATAGATATAGCCTGATTTCGAGCGGATAGATGCGTTCCTGAGGAACTTGTTGCGGACCGGGCACGCGCCCCACATGCTGCTGATAAACACAAGAGCCTTGGGGTTTGCCTTCTTCAGTTCAGCTATTAGACGCTGCAAGGGTTCAGCAATTGTCTTCTCGCTGGCCTTGTCCTTGGAGATATTATCGCCAGTCTGGATAATTACGACATCGGCCTTGTGGGCTGCTAGGGCCTTGAATGCCTTGGCTGTCTGCCGCTCCAGCGTCGTAGCCATAAGGTTGGCCACGATCAACTGCACGTCCTTACCGCCCTGGGCTGCCTCAATCTTCTTCTCCAGCAGGTGGGCCCAGTCCTTCTCGCGTGCGGTGGCGGCCATGCCCCAGTTGCCCTTCCAACCGAGACCGGCATTCGGCGGATGACTGGTGATCGAATTGCCCATAACCAGCAGCTTCTTGACTATTATCCGCTTGGGAGGTCCGGGGCGGATAAGTCTGCCGTAGAACATGGGCTCGTCACCACGAATAGTCAGCTTCTCTCCGCTAACAGGCTTGCGTTCGAATACCTTACGAAGGAAGTCATGCTTCTCGAAAATCATGCCCTTGAGCCATTTCGCATGGATCTCAGCACCAATACGCTCGACCACCGGCGGCGCCTCGCCACGGATTACGCACATCTGCGCCAGCCCCTGCTGGAACACGTTCTTGGTGTTCAAACGTTCGGGCGTTATGAGCTGCCCCTTGTTCCTGTTGCGAGACATCGCAGTAACCAGAATGCTCTTGGACTTTTCAAGCGGCAGGCCGTCTTCGGCTATCAGGGAAATCGTGCCCCACATGCGGTTGATGTGCCTGATCTCCACACCATCTTTGAACTTCAGATGCGGCCGCAGGAAACCAGTGAACACCTTCGCCGCGGGATGATCTATCCGCATATATCCGATACCACCGTGCCAGTCGTATCTCATGTGAGGCCCGGCAAGGACCCTGCCGCCAACCTTCAGCGGCGCGGGCAGCTTCGACGGACCATTGGGATCCCACGTCACATTCATGCCCTTCTTCCAAACATACGGGCGAAGAAGCCTCTCAAGGCCCATCCTGTTTTCCAGCCCACCGATGGGACGCCCCATCAGGTCGAAAAGGATATCCTTACCGATCGTGACTTCGAGCGGCCTGGGTGCGGGCGGCACCGCGCCGGCCTTGAATATCGCGCCGGCAGCTTTGATACCTGCCAATGCTGCCTCGTCGTTTGCAAGGACAGTGGCGGCGTTGGGATAGCTCTTGTCGGGAGTCGGCATGCGACGCTTGATATAGTCTTCGTCGGTCTTCAGGCCGGGCAAATACGATTCACAATCCCAGCCGAACCAGAACACACCGTCATAATCCTGCCAGATGCTGTGCATCGCCATTCGCGTGGAGAACTCAACAGTGAACGGATTTGGGCGGTAGTCATTGCATTCGTAGATAAGATGCGGCTTGCCCTTCGTTCGCACCAGATCGACAGGCTGTTCCATCAACGGATGGGCATTGGAGCGAACCACGAACGGATAGTTGGGATCGGTCTTCTTCACCTCCCACGGGCGAATGGCAAAGCCGTAAAGGCCATTTGCCACAAAGTCACCACAGGCCGCTCCGTAGTAGGCTTGCAGGTTCGTACCAAACTGGCCGGTCGGGGTAATGGGCACCACGCTTATGCCGACGCCCGGTTTGCCCTGTGCTCGCATGAACTTGATGGACTTCTTGGTATGCTCCTCGTAAAGCCAGCAGACAAAACGCACCACGTCGTCGCCGCGCTGGTAAACGTACTTCTTCGAGCGTTTGCCCGTGGCTACATATTCCCTCTGCACGCCAGCGCCCTCCACAAGCGTACCGTTGCGCAGCGGAGCAAACTTGATGTTACCGGCATAAAGGGACTCGCCCCTACCGAGCCGCTTCCATGCTTTGCGCAGGCGGGCATGGGTCTTGTACTTCGCCTTCAGCCACTTGTTCCACTTGCGTTGCATAATCTTGCTAGCATAGCCGGGAAAAGGCTTGGCCAACGCATGAGCGATAAAACCGTTCTCGTTCCATAGCTCATAGAGACCTATTGCCTCTTCGTCGGCGTATCGCTTACCCAGATAAGGATTGTAATGATTCAGCATGTTCTTGACATACTGCATGTGAACGGCGGCAGAGCGATCGTCTATGTAGACCAGGTAGCGAAATGGCACTTCGCCAGCCATTTTCACCCACTTTGCACGATCGCCGGTATCGGGCAGAACATCGTAGTCACCGGCCTTCATGGCCCGGGTAACATTGAGTGTCATCCAGAAGAACATGCCACGCTCGCGAGCGAGATACATCGCCTTGTCGAACATATCCATGCGGCTACCGCTGCCCTTGACCGTCTTGGGGATAGTGTGAATGTTGTCGGCACCCCTGTCGACGAACGTGGTGTCCATCAGGTTCCAGCGAATGCCGTTGATCCCGACGTCTGCCATGCGGTCGTACATCAACACCAGCTCGTCGCCCTTGCGAGTGACATAGTTGCAGAAATTCGTTCCCCACAGCCGAATGCGTTTGCCGTCATAGGACAAATGCCCATCCTTGACAGATATATACTTGCCCTCCGCCAGCGGCTGAATCTTTGGGACACCGGCCG
>CBDUQP010000137.1:0-8232 GCA_965369385.1 uncultured Phycisphaerales bacterium | reverse complement strand
GGCACTGGCGGTGTTGCAGGCCACCACGATGAGCTTCGGATCGAATCGCATCAGATATGACGCATCTTCCATCGCGAAACGCTGAATGGTCTCAAGCGATTTGATACCATAGGGAACACGGGCACTGTCGCCCAGGTCCACGATATCCTCGCCCGGAGTCTCTGCCATCAGCTCTCGCACGACAGTAAGGCCTCCAAGCCCTGAATCGAAAACACAGATGGGGCGGTCATCGGACATATGGTCTAGTTTCTTCAACAAGCCCTCAAGAAGCAAGCGCCGCGAGGCATCCACGGCCCACGCGTCCCATTATTTTTGCTTTGCACCCGACATTTCTCTTCCGATCAGACACGCCAGACGATAATTACTCCACAAGACAAACTCTCCATGACCGCAAATGAAAGGACGCACAATGAGCAAGAAGTTCGCCAAACCCGCTGACGTAAAAGTAGGCGTTGTAGGATATGGAGCGGCATTCAACATGGGTGCGCACCACTTTCGGGAGATGCAACTGGCTGGCATGACCCCCGTTGCGGTAGCCGACATGGACCCCGCCCGCCGAAAGGCCGCGGAAGATGATTTTGCCGGAATCGAAACATACGACTCGCTTGAGAAAATGCTCAAGAAGTCGGACGTCAACCTCATTACGCTCATCACGCCACACAATCTGCACGCCAACCAGGCCATTAAGGCACTCAAGAGCGGCCGCCATGTGGTTTGCGAAAAACCACTTGCGATAACCACCGCCGAATGTGACGCCATGATCGCCGCAGCGAAGAAATCCGATGTGGTACTGTCCACTTATCACAATCGCCACTGGGACGGTGCAATTCTCGAAGCATTGAAACACATTAATAAGGGCGAGATAGGTGATGTAAGCCGTATCGAAATCCATATGTGCAACTACGGCAAGCCCGGTGACTGGTGGCGAACCAGCAAGACGATTTCCGGCGGCATCCTCTATGACTGGGGCGTCCACCTGCTGGAATACTGCCTCCAGATACTGCAGGCCGATCTCGTGGAAGTGAGCGGATTTGCGAATAATGGCTTCTGGGCAGACAAGACAAAGTGGAAAGATGACACCAACGAAGACGAGGCCTTCGTCACGGCCCGCTTCACAGGCGGAAAGTGGCTCAGCCTCAAAGTCAGCACCATGGACTCAAACCCCCAAGATGGCTGGATTACCATCACGGGAACCAAGGGCTCCTACGTGCTCGACGGAGAAGGCTACAAGGTGTTTACCCACAAGGCCAAGAGCGACGTTCTGACCAAGGGAAAGAACCAGCCAAATCAGTGGGCAAAATTCTACCAGAATATTGCCGACCACCTTACCAAGGGAACCGAACTCGTTATCTCGCCCGAGTGGGCACGCAGACCGATTCACATCATCGATCTCGGCATACGAAGCGCAAAGCAGGGCAAGGCCTTGAAAGCGAAGTACAAATAGGATAGACAATATCTATCTATGGTACAATGACGCCCGCGGCAGATGCTGCGGGCGTTGTCGTTCCCGCTGGAAGCTGGCGATCTGCCAAGGCAAACGCCTTGCATCGAAGGAATATGCGCGACGGACAGGCCGCCGTGCATCGCAGCCCAACTTGGCCCGTTTGCTCACAGAAGAGTAAATCTCCATGATAATCGGTCTAATAAGCGACTCGCACGGAAACATACGCAAATTGGCGTCTGCCTTGGAAATGCTGGCCAAGAAGCAGGTGCAGGCCATAGTCCACTGCGGCGACATCTGCTGCCTTGAGAGCGTTAAGTTGCTCGGCTCACAGGACATCCCCACATGGCTGGTCGCCGGCAACATGGACCATCCTCTGGTCGAACTCCAAAAACTTGCCGAAGCATCAAATGTCGTCTTCTCATACAAGACGGTCGAAATGCCGCTGGACGAGGGGGAGTATCTGGTGGCCACCCACGGAAACGATGAAAAGCTGCTCCATGACCTCATTGGCGGCCGGCAGTTCCCGTATGTCTGCCACGGGCACACCCATCGCATTGGCAACCAGCAGCTTGGAAAGACTCGCGTGATTTGCCCCGGCGCCCTCAAGGGCCCGCGTCATCCCCGCTTTGCCACTGCGGCAGTTCTCGATACTGCCCAGGAGAAGGTCGAATTCTACGATATCTCCAAGCCTGCCAACCCAATCCACATCTCACAATAGCATTCAGCTATCCGCCACTACTACGGGCGTTTCACAGGCTTCGGCAAATCGGCTGAAATTGGTGCAATGCCCGAACCGATTGACTCCTGCAACTGGGAGAGGGGCAGTATCGTTCGCATGCTATCGGCGAAGTATAACTCGCCGGGTGCGAATTTTGGGCTGGCGAGATCGTAAGTCGGCTTGTAAACACTCGTGGCATCAAGGCCAGCCAACCCCATGAACGTGTGCGAAACCATATCGTGCGTGATCAGTCGGTTCTTATGCTCGCGCACCAACTCCACAGCCCGCGGCTTCGTCCGGCCGAAATGTTCATTGAAGTAGCAAACCATTGGAATGTTGATCTCGTATTTATTGATTTCTCCGACACCATGACTGAAGTTCCCGTCGCCTTCATCGTTCAGGTTCTCACCGTGATCAGAAGCGTAGAACACGAACGCAGGGAAATTCAGACTCTTGGCCCGCTCGAAGATTTGCCCGATCATCCAATCGGTATACAGAATGCTGTTGTCATAGCTGTCTATCTGTTCACCGCGCCCATGGAATGTATCAAATGTCTCGGGATACCTTTCGGCATACTCCAAATGGCTGCCCTGAAGATGAAGAATGATCAGCTTCTTGGGGGCCGGATCCTGGAGATACTTATCCAGCAGAGGCAGAAGCTGTTCGTCCAGTGGGTACCATATTCCCTGGTCCTGCAAGTGAACAACAACTTCAGCATCGTTAAGCACCATGTTGGGCAGCCCCTCGTAGTACCCGGTAGCGGTCTGGGCCGAGGCCACGAACGTCTTATAGCCCGCCTCGCGAAACACGCGAATGAAACTGGGGCTCTTGTAGAACTGCGGATAATCCTTGGAGTTTGCAACGGAAAATATCATCGGGACTGAAACGCGGGTAACTCGGCCGGAAGCAATTGGTTTTGTGAACAGCGCACTGTTGCGGGAATATTGACTCAACCACTTCCGCACAATCGGAGTTGTTGAACGATCATAGCCATACAGGTCCCAGTTCATCGTTCGGGCCGATTCGCCCATCACAAAAATGTATGTTTCTGGCTTCTCATCGACAGGAGGCCCTTCATAGACATACTCAAGCTTTTCGTATTCCCCGCGCAGGAGATACACTTCGCTGTAGTAGTCGACACTCTGACATATGAACTTGGCAGGATAGATTTCAGTGAAATCGTTACCCAGGACCTTCCATGTGGTCAAACAAACACCGCCAACCAGGGCCAGGGCAATCAACCAAATCTGAGAGATTAGAACAGGCTTTGCAAACAGCTTCCATTCCAACTTGCAGTGAAGACAGTACAAAGAAGTGACAAGCAATATCACCATCGCAATCAAACCCGATACTATGATTGGTGACTTCACAAACTCCAAAGCTTCAACCCCATTCGTTTCATACATTGCGGAAATGGCATGATATCCAATGTCATAGCCTGTCACCCAGACAAAACAACTGTAAACAAGCGAGCCGAGTACCAGCGGAGTCAGCCACCATCTGGAAACCCGCAAGAATACCATCGCCGCCACGAGGATCGCCCACAGACCCCCAAACACCAGCAGGTCATTTTGCCAGGTGCGACTGTTCGTGTGGATGGTCATATTCGCCACAAGCGGCAAGAATACAAGCAGGCCGACAAGAGCGTATTGTATGATTTCTCCTCTGCAAATCTTCATGGCTGATGATGTAACTCCCACCAAGTATTCGGATACAAATGTAAGCGCAAACAGTTCGGCCAGGCCACAGGATACTATCGGGCCACTCGCCCATGTCAACACAAACACGACCACCGCAAAGATGTACCTGTTGTCCGTCTCGCGGCAGTGCAAGGGTAAACACCTGTCAAGCAAGTGTTTCAACGCGATACGCTAAGTTGGCCATCACTTGGGCATTATCCCAAAATCTCACATCCACACCACCGCAACAACACCAGCAGTCCGACTGGTCTTCGCTCTGCGAGCTTGCGGCTTCGCCTATGGCTTCGTCGTCACAAGTCGTCGCGCCATTACAAAGAACTACTCTATAGTATGAATAACCAGCGTGTTCGTCTGGCCTGACTTTCCGAGAGGCCTTCCCGAAACAACTATCACTTGTTCACCCTTCTTCGCCACACCACACTTCTCGGCAAACTCAGCCGCCATGCGTAAAACATCGCCAGTGTGCTCCATAACAGTCGTCTGGGCACACAAGACTCCGTAGTACAACGTCATCTTTCTAAGCGCACCTACATTTGGCGAAAGCCCCAGAATCGGACATGGCGGACGCTGCTTGCTGAAGATCCTTGCGGTGCTGCCGGTCATCGTAAGTACCGCAACTGCCGCAATCTCTTCAAGCGACGTGAGACGCCTGACCGCACTGGCCAATGCCATCTCCGTTCCAGTCTCACGGAAATACTGCTGCCGCTGCGAATCCTGCCGATCATGATATCCCTGCGTCTGAGCAACAATCTCGTTCATCATCGCCACTGCCTGCACAGGATAAAGGCCAACCGCCGTCTCGCCCGATAGCATAACTGCATCGGCGTAGTCCAACACCGCGTTAGCTACGTCCGACACCTCTGCACGTGTCGGCATGGCTGCGGTGGTCATGCTCTCCAGCATCTGCGTGGCTATGATGCAGGGTTTGCCTTCCAGCCGGCATATACTGGCAATTCGTTTTTGAACCACGGGCAGAACAGCCAGGTCCATTTCAACGCCAAGGTCGCCTCGTGCCACCATCACGGCATCAGCGGTAGTTACTATTGCTTCAATGTCATCCACAGCGCTGGGCTTTTCGATCTTGGCTATGATGTGGGCATCGCTTCCTGCCTCTATAAGCAACTTGCGAAGATCATCGATATCAGATGCACGCTGCACAAACGACAACGCAACATAATCAAACTCATGCTGGGCGATCCAAGCCGCATCCCGACGATCTTTCGCCGTTAGCGCCGGGATCTTCAGATCCGTTTGAGGAAGGTTCATGCCCTTTCCACTGAACAGAATGCCACCACGAATCACCTTGCACACCACCTCGTCCGGCGGGAGGACCTCGATAACTTCAAGGCGTATCTTGCCATCATCCAGCAGAACGCTCTCGCCGACGCTTACCTCGCGGGAAAGCTCTTCCAGAGTTGTGGATATCCGATCGGCGGTACCCTCCATATACTCACGCTGAATGACCAGCGTGTTCCCATCTTCCAGCTTGGCACCTTCATCCGCCATCTGACGCACGCGAATTTTCGGCCCGCACAAATCGCCAAGCACGCCCAACGGTTCACCGAGTTCCGCTTCCACAGCACGAATATTATCCAGGAGACTCTTGCGCTGCTCGTTGTCGCCATGTGAGAAATTGATACGGAACACGTCCACGCCGGCCTCTGCAAGTTTGCGAATCACATCAATCTCACAACTTGCCGGTCCAAGGGTAGATATTATCTTGGTTCTGATCATGATCCCTGTCGCTCTCAATAGGGGCTAGGGCGATCAGCTCTTCTGCCGAACCGCCGCCCGCCCTCATTCAACGCTTTCCAGAACAGCCGCCAAAACCTGACCCACGCCGATTCTGGACATCGCCGCAGACCCAACTACTGTAACCGACTGACCCACCGGTGCATAGTGATCGCTCCTGCTGGCGCCAAAAAGCACCACCGACCCAACGCCAACCGCACCGGCCAGATGAGACACGCCCGAGTCATTGCCCACATAAGCTGCCGCCCCGCAGAGAATGTCTGTAAGTTCAATCAGGGAAGGGCATAGCACCACAGCATGCGAACCTGCCAGCTCCCCGATCCGCTCATCTGCCCACCTGTCTCGCTCCACCGGACCTACCACAAACACCGGCGTCAGCCCTTCATTACTAATACTATCAGCCAAACACCTGAAACTCTCAGGCGACCAGCATTTCTCCCGCCCACCAGACCCCGGATGCAACACCACATATTGCTCGGAGGCATCCACGCCTGCCTCACGCAAGACACTTGTTCCGCAACCCTTATCGCACGCGGCCAGGGGCCACGCAGCCGCGATTCCCCCTGCCCTCCGGCCCACAGAAACATCCAGCCCCAGCATATCCAACCACAGGTCAAGGAGGTGGCCGCGATGCTCGGCGGCGGGCCTGATCGGGAGGAACGCCGCATCCGCCGCCTGGCATAACGCCGCCAGCCGCAACTCGGCCCGCATGTCGCCCGCGGCGAAGCAACTGATCAATCTGTCATGCCGGCCTATCAAACCAGGTAGCGTGCAGGCTTCCAAAGCGTCATCTGAAAACACCTCGTGCATCGCCAAATCGTCAAAATCAATGGTCCGATCAACAACGCCCATCCGCGAAAGCAGACGGCCTCGCTCGCCACATGCTATCAGCGTGATCCTGTCTCCTTGGTGACGCACCCGGCGCAGCAAATGCCCAAAGAGAATGATATCGCCAAGCGCGCCCGTATGCACCGCAAGCACACTGCCGCCCGAACCACTGCCTGAATCACTCAATCCAACCGCCTCCGAGCAAACGCTCGCCGTCATATACCACCGCCGCCTGTCCGGGAGTTATCGCATGTACTGGCTCGGCGAATTTGACCTCAAACGTGCTTTCACCCGTGATTCGAACAGTGGCCGGGTCCCCGCGGTGGTTGTAGCGAATCTGCACAATCGCCTGGAACTCGCCCGTCATTTCAGCATGCCAGTTTGCCCCAAATGCCCGCAGTGATCTCCCCATCACCTCTTCCTTCGGACCTATCGTCACCCGCGCACTGGCGGGATCGATATGTGTAACATACATCGGAATCCCCGCAGCCACTCCCAGCCCCCTTCGCTGGCCGATTGTGTAGCGGGCATATCCTTCATGATGCCCAACCACTTTGCCCCCGCTGTCCACAATTTCGCCCGCGACTAGTGCCTCGGGACATTGCTCGGCCAGAAACGCCACGTAATCATCATCCGGCACAAAACATATTTCTTGGCTGTCTGGCTTGTTATGCACGATTGCATCCAGATCCTTCGCCTTTTCCCTCACAATCGCCTTGTCCTCGATTTCGCCGATAGGCAACAGTATCCTGCCAAGTATGCCGGCGTCGATGGCGAACAGGGCATATGACTGATCCTTAGCGATGGCCCTTCCGCGAGCAATCGCAAGCTGACCGTCAAAATCCACTATCCGAGCGTGGTGCCCGGTAGCGATATAGCGAATGCCCAGAGAATCGGCATGCTGAACAAGCCGCCCGAACTTGAGCTGGGAATTGCAGTGAATGCACGGATTGGGAGTCCTGCCGGCGCGATACTCGGATACGAAGTTGTCCACTATTGGGGCGAACTCGTCTCCCAGATTGAGCACGTACAGGTCCATGCCCAGTTTCTCGGCCACCCGGCGGGCGTCGGCGGCATCCTGCGGACTGCAACATCCGCGTGAATCGTCGCTGCCGCTTGCAGCGTGTCCCAGACACATGAACACACCCATGACATCGTATCCCTGCTCCTGCAACAGCCGGGCAGCGACGGCCGAGTCCACTCCCCCGCTCATGGCGAGGAGTACTTTGTTTTTATCTGTAGGCATCGGAGGAATTGTATCATCAAAAACCTCCGACGCGTAGCCCCTGTGATTCTTTGAGAAACAGGGCCACTGTCGCTATGGGGATATTGCACTCCTGAAAAGCCAGACACTTAGCCACAAACCGAACCGGATATGACAAGTGGATTCCTGCCACGTTGCGTCTTTTAAATCTCTAAGTGCTTATGGCAAAAGATCCCGCAATGTCGCGCCAATGCGCATCTCTACTCAGAAAGTGCAACGCTTTTTAAGATTCCTCAAATATTGCGGCCGAGGGAGAGAATTGCCTGCACGGTTGTGCCTGTCAATGGTCAGTATGTTTATGTGTGACTGCTCGCCTGATGGACCTCGCGTCTGCGACGAACAATCGCAATAGCGCCTGCCGCCACCATGCAAGCCGTCAGCGGTTCTGGCGTTGGTGCCGGACCGCCGTACGACAAATCCCATTCCAAGAAATCCTGAATGTCAACTACACCATCGGCATTTGCATCACCAGTGAGTGACCTTTTTTTGTGGCAATGTTTATGCGGCTCGTTGGGTTTGCCAGTAA
>CBDUQP010000136.1:0-8434 GCA_965369385.1 uncultured Phycisphaerales bacterium | reverse complement strand
ATCAATGTCGTGCATGGCGACATGTGTGACTTGTCGATGTTCTCTGAGGACGCCTTTGATATCGTCGAGCATCCGATATCGATTTGTTTCATTCCAGACGTACGCAAAGTCTATCGAGAGGTGTTTCGAGTTCTGCGCCCACGCGGGTTCTATCGTGTGGCTCATCTGAATCCGGCGGTATGTCCTGCCGCATGTGAAGGCGGCCACAACGGGTGGGACGGAGTGGGCTATCGAATCTCGGAGCCTTATGCAGGTGGGGCGTGGCGAAGAAATGCCGAGGGCATTGAGAATATGCTTGAGGGCACCCCCACAGGCGAATTCCGCCATCTGTTTTCAGATATATTCAACGGTCTGATCGAGGTGGGCTTCGAAATCCGAAACGTATTTGAAGATCCGCGTCATCTGCGATCATCTCAGGATGCCGAACCAGGTAGCGAGGCTCACCGCCTTGGCATCATAGCGGAGTATCTCATCATCTTGGCAAGAAAGAGAGGCCTCCGGCCAGCCAACTGAGAAATGGATGCCTGTTTGCTGGAGCTGAAAAGAGCTTGTGGTTGACCGTAGTGGGGATACAATCATTATAAAGGCACACGATGCATCGTGATCGTGGGTTGGGGTTGATCTGGGATATCCCGGTTGGATAGAGAAGGGTGACGATATGAAATGCAAGAGTCTGGGGCTGATGGCCCTTGTGGTTTTGGTGGCGTCAGGGTGTGGTGATCCGGTTGTGTTTCAACCGATCACGGATCCGGTGGTGCGGGATGGTGATCGCCCACGCAAGGACGTCATTGTTCGCACGTTCGTGGGTTACTGTGCATCAGGGCCAGGAGAATATGAGGGATATAGGGCACCGGCCGTCGCAGTGGTGACTTCGGGACGAGAACCCGGCAGAGGGCGGTGCCAGTTTGTGTTCTTCCTGGATGAAATGTCAGTGACGGTAGAGTTTCCGATCAAGGGCAAGCTCGATGTTGGGCGTGCGGAATTCCAGGGCAAGGCCTGGGATCCGCGAGGCTGGGATGTCCACTGGACGGCTACTCTTAGCGGCGGCATGATCGAAGGTACGTTCAAACAACCTCATGACCAAGGTATCATCCGTCTGAAAGAAATCAAATAGGTTCATCTGAACAATAGAGTGTTGGCGATTTGTGAGTTTCAATGAATGCTGGATGGGCAGCTATCGCCGAAGCCGAATCACTCTTGGACAGCATTGGCGTCACAGAAGAAGACCTCTGGACGCTCCCGGCGTGAATTGTCTGACACGCTGATGGTCTGAAGTGCTGGGCGGGATCGCCAGCAGCGCCATCAGCGTCGCAGGCCTGCGATCTTCTTCAGCGGGATGCGGTCTATGGCGCATTGGATGTCATCGCCAAGCCGGGCCTGCTCCACATCGCTGTCGGTATCGTCCGGCACCAGCGCAAGCACGGGCACGTTTCCACGGTCCGCTATCTGCTGGGGATTGGTGAACATCGCCCGATCATTATCGCCGTGGGTAGGCGAGTTGATGTCATTGGCGATACGCTCCTGCTGCCACGGTTCTATCTGATAGCGATTGATGATTACCCCGGCCACCGTAAGCCCGGCCGTGCGGGCGGCATGGATCGTCAACAGTGTGTGATTGATCGTCCCCAAACCGGGGCGGGCAACTATCACGAGCGGAAGGGCCATCATTTTCGCCAGATGGATCACCCACAGATCGTCACTTATCGGGCACAGCAGCCCGCCCACGCCTTCAACCACCACCGCATCAGCGTTGCCTTCGAGCCGCCGGTATGCGTCGAATATCGCATGTACGTCAATAGCGCGGTTCTCATGGGCGGCGGCTACGTTGGGGGCAAGGGCGGTTGCCAATCGAACGGGTGTTATCTCGCTGAGAGGGCGGCTGGAATCGGCGCAGGCAGCCAGGAATTCCGCATCGGAGCTGATGAGTTCGCCTCGCGAGTGCCTGCATCCGCTGGCGGCAGGTTTGAACGGCTCAACGTTTACGCCTGACTTGTACAAACTGCGGCAAATAGCTCCTGCGATCATCGTTTTGCCGACTTCGGTGTCAGTGCCGGTGACGAACATGCCGTTAAGGCGCGGCAGCTTCTGGTCAGCCCAGCGCGACACGCTGAAAAACTCGTGGTCTGTTGCTGGCGTCTGGATGCTCTTGGCGTTCTTCTCGTTGTTATCCATATTGTCAGTCATGGTCGGTTCGGCAGCTTTCCGGCAAATCGTCAGTGATTCTCACACTCAGTCTAACGCTTGGTCTCTCGGTCAAAAAAAACTGCAATAGTCTCTACGGTGGCATCAAGCAGCCGCGCGAGCGTATCGGTGTCCATCGCCGGTGCGGGCATCAGTACCACAACATCGCCGAGCGGGCGGATGATTATGCCTCGCTTGCGGGCGAGTTTGCAGATGGCGGCTCCGGTGCGCAGGGCAGGGTCGAGGGCGGTTCGGTTGTCGCGATCGCCCACCAGCTCGATGCCCGTCATCATTCCGCACTGGCGGATGTCGCCAACGTTGCGATGATCGCGAATCGCATCTAGTTTCCGCGTAATAAGCTGCGTTTTGGCGGGCAGGGCGCCGGGCAGGTTCGATTCGAATATCAGATCGATACTTGCAATTGCCGCAGCGCAGCCGAGTGCGTTACCAGTGAAAGTGTGCCCGTGATAGAGCGTCTTGTGCTCGCCGGGGTCGCCCAGGAATGCATCGAATACATCCTGCGTCGCCAGCGTGGCCGCTACCGGCATGTATCCGCCGGTGAGCCCCTTGCCGAGGCACATCAAGTCCGGGCAGACGTCTTCATGATCGCAGGCAAATAGCTTACCCGTGCGGCAGAAGCCCGTCGCCACCTCGTCGCAGATCAGCAGAACGCCATATTCGCGAGTCAATCGCCTCAGCCCAGCCAGGAAGCCCGCCGGATGTGTCAGCATGCCGGCTGCGCCCTGCATCAGCGGTTCGGCTATGATCGCGCAGTGTTTGTCACCTTTGGTGCGGAGAATCTCTTCAACCTGGGCCAGAACCGCATCGCATGCGCCATCGCCGGTGGGGTGATGGTATTCGTTGGGGGAATCGACAAAGGTCGTCTCGAACAGTAGCGGGCGGAATATGTTGTGGAACAGGTCCATCCCGCCAACGCTAACCGAGCCCACAGTGTCGCCGTGGTAACTGTGTTTCAGTGCGATAAATCTGTCTCGCCCGGTAATGCCCTTGTTGCGGTGATACTGGAATGCCATCTTCATCGCGATTTCCACTGCCGTCGCGCCGCTGTCGCTGTAAAATACCTTATCCAGCCCGTCAGGCGAAATCCGCACCAGACGTTCAGCCAGTTCAATGCTCGGCGGAGACCCATGCCCAAGCAGCGTGGTGTGCGAGGCATGGGATAGCTGTTTGCTGATCGCGATATCGATCTGCTCAACCTGGTGTCCGTGCAGGTTGCACCACAGGCTGGAGAAACCGTCGATGAACTTCTGGCCACGGGTATCGATGAGTTCAAAGCCCCGGGCTTCGGCGATTATCCTGCCCGGCTCGTCATCTTCCGCCATCCATTGCTGCATTGGCGTGAAGGGGTGCCACAAGCATTCGTTGTCTGTGCGATACAGGTATTCGGCGTTTTGTGAGTCGTGAGTCATTCGGTCAACAATCCTTCATGACGGCAGTTATGGCTGCCTGCAAACCGGCCGGCAGGGGCGATGCTACTATATTATTGTGGATTGGGCTGCTATAAAAGGGAATCTGCGGTTTGGCATATCTGAAATACAGAAAGATTCGGGAACCTTTGCGGGCATCGGGCATCAAATCCCGTAGAAGGCCGCCGAAGATCGCGAAGATCGCGAAAAATTGCCAAAAGCTGCGGATTTGATTTCATTCCACGCTATAAAGCATTTGTGACGTTTTCGAGGTAGTTGGCATGAATTTCCGGGAGAACAAACGATGAAAGCAATGAACAACGCATACCGAACTATTCTCACGTCCATGATGTTGGCGATGTTGCTGGCGGCTGCGCCCTGTGCGTTTGCCGATGGAATGATAGTTCCCATCCGCCCCGATATTCGCGTGCGGCAGAGCTGGGCCGTCAAATATCATCACGTGGACATCCAGATACGCAACCAGGTGGCCACGGTTTCCATCGATCAGCAGTTCGTCAATACGGGCAAGGGGATGATCGAGGTCGAGTATCTATTCCCAGTCCCGCCCGGTGCCGCCATCGACAATATGACACTCATCGTGGATGGCAAGGAGATGCCCGCCAAGCTCATGAAGGCCGAGGACGCCCGGCGAATCTACGAGGGCATCGTCCGCAAGAAGAAGGACCCCGCACTGCTGGAGTACGTGGGCTTTGGGCTCTATCGCACCAAGGCGTTTCCGCTGATGCCGGGCAAGCCCGCACGCGTGGCCGTCTCGTATCGCAATGTGTGTAAGAAGGACGCCGACCTCGTGCAGGTGTGGTATCCGCTGAATACGGAGAAGTTCTCCGCCAGGCCCATCGAGGATGTGCAGGTCACCGTTGATATCAAGTCCGCCGCCGACATCACCTCCATCCATTCGCCCAGCCACAAGGTGACGATCACGCGAAAGGGCCCCCGGCATGTCATCGCCAAATACGCTGAGAAGAAGGCCCTGCCCACCGAGGACTTCCTGCTCTACTACAAAGCCGCCAACGAAAGCGTCGGCGCTACGTTCATGACATATCAGCCGATCCCCGGAAAGCCCGGCTACTTCATGTTGCTGGTTACCCCAAATATCCGCGAGAAAGGCTCAGCCGTCCAGCCGAAGGATATCGTGTTCGTGCTGGATCGCAGCGGTTCCATGAGCGGTAAACGCATCGCACAAGCCAAGGATGCCCTTGGTTTCATCCTGCGGAACCTGAACGAATCCGACCGTTTCAATGTGATTACATACAGCGATTCGGTGGACAAGTTTTTCGATTCGCTGAAAACCGCCGGCCCCGCAGCCATCAAGGAAGCCACCGAGAAGGTAGACGCCATAAGCGCAGGCGGGGGTACTGATATCCACAGCGCACTGCAAGCCGCCATGAAAGAGATGACGGCTGAGATGATTACCAATCGTACCCTCTTCCGGCCGAAATACGTAATGTTCCTCACCGACGGTCTGCCAACCGTGGGCAAGAGGGACGAGAAGACCATCCTGGCCGATACCAAGAAAGCCAATACCGCCGGCGTGCGAGTGTTTGCATTCGGAGTGGGCAACAATGTGAATATTCGCCTGCTGGACAAGCTCACCGCCCAAAATGGCGGCCGAAGCGAATACGTTCGCGAGAACGAGCCCATCGAGCGGAAGGTGTCTGCGTTATACGGCAAGATCCGCAATCCGATGATGACGGATCTGAAGCTGAGCGTGGGCGGTGCCAGACTCACCGACATCTACCCGCGTGAACTCGGCGACCTGTTCGAAGGCGATCAGATCGTGGTTGTCGGTCGATACGATTTCCTCATGAATTACGGTGCCCTCATACCAGGCGCCAGACCCCAAAAAACCGGGCTACAGATATCCGGCAAGTATCGCGGCGAGCCGAAGTCCTTCACCTATCCCATCAAGTACAGCAAGCCCGGCAAGGACGTTCGTTACGCGTTTGTCGAGAAGATATGGGCCATGCGGCGCATCGGATATCTGCTGGACCAGGTCCAGCTGCATGGCAAGGACAAGGAAGTCGTCGACGAGATCGTCGCCCTCAGCCTGAAACACGGAATCATGACGCCGTACACCAGCTTCCTGGCCGACGAGACCACCGACCTGTCCGCGAAGAAGGAGCTGCGGGCCACGGCAGTCGGCAACGTGAAGTCCGCCCAGAGAACCAGCGGCGTAGCCGGCGGAATGGCCGCAAAGAACCGCCAACTCTACAACTTCGCAATACAGGCTCCCAAAGCCAAGGGCGGCAAGGTGCAGTCGTATGGCGTATCGAACAAGAAAGACTACGCAGCCGACGCCGTCTCCGGCCCGGCAATGGAATCCGTATCCCAAGTGGGCAACCAGACGCTCTACCGCCGCAAGAACATCTGGAAGACCGCCGACACCGCCCAGCTTGACCTCAAGAAGGTCGAGGGACAACTGCAGCGAGTCAAGCGTTTCAGCGACGAGTACTTCGCCCTGACCAAACTCAACAGTGTCGAAGAGAATCGCCTTCTGGCATCACAGCAACCCAAGCAGCAACTGCTGATCAGACTACGAGGCCAGCTTTACCTCATCGAGTAGCCCGTCTTCGTTCTACGAACTTCGTCGAGACAAGGCAGCATAACAGTACCGCGGTGGGAGAGAGACTACCGTGTGGGTGCTTCAATAACGGGTGGGGCATCCGCGATCCAAATGCTGTCTTCGCTTCAGGCACGTCGGGCCAGTCCCGGCGTGCCTGCTCCTTTTTGTGAGATGAATTCCCACCGATTATTCGAAACCCCCGGCCGCGCGGGCCATGGCGGAGCTTTGAGCAAAAAGGTACAAAAAGTTACATGGGTAGGTACTTGTGCACCATTGTGTGAAACTGCTAACCGGCTGTCATCCCGGCCGTTAGTATGCCCGTCCCGGTCGGAATAATGAACGTGCGTAACATTGGCCATTTTGCGTCCCGATTCGCATGCTTTTTGTGAATCCCCAAAAGCAGCCGACTGTTTTTGCACAAAAGCCTGCATCAAATCTCGCCCGCCTGGTCAGTATGTAGATATATGGAAGCGCGCAGACGTGCCGCGAAATGGGGATAAGGTAGGGCCTGCCCGCGCCGGTAGGCGGGGCGGGCCTATGTGTCCGCCCGGCCGTCCTTACGGCCGAACATGAACGAGCAGAACACCATTATTGCCGATATCGTGACGCCGGCAAACAGATAGAAAAACGATTCCCTGCCGCCCTCAGTCTCCATCAGCCGGAGGTAGTGATTATGGTATCGCATATCGCCCGACATACACATACACATGATGAAGGGTATGGCTGAGACGGCAGACAAGCTTGCCCCTATTCTGATTGCTGCAGACTGTTGCTTCTTCATTGTTATCCTTTCGATGCTGTTCCCGTAGGGGCGGACCTATGTGTCCGCCCGCCGGAAGGAGGGTCCGCCCGGTCGTCCGCGACAGGCGCATGGATTCGTGAAAAACGCGGCCTGCCCGCCGGATAGGCGGGCAAATCCAGAACACGCAACACAAACCAATCTACCACCCAACCCCGCACGCGCCAAGCAGTAACATCCTCACATATCCCGCAGATGCATGAAAACCGCCGGCCGCGATCATCTTGTGCTTGTTGCCTTTGTCGGTTGCTCTTGTCGTTGCGGGCCGGAGGTCCGCTGGGCTAGTAGCCGGGGGTAAGAATCGGTCCCGACCTGCCTGCCGGCAGGCAGGTGAAATCGGGAACGAGTCGCAGCCCCCGGAACAGATGCCCCCCCCCTAAAACCCGCCCCGAAGGCGGCGGGGGGAGTGCTGGACAGTAGAAGAATCGCTTGTCGAATGGCCTCTGCTTGCAACGAGGAACCAGACGCTCCAATAAGAATAATCTCCTCCCTGAAGAACCCAAACATTCGCAAACATTCACCATTGCCGGTATCCTCAACATACGCTCATAATCAGCATAAGGGATACGCGCCATGTCATACACAAATCTGCAATATCATATTGTTTTCGCCACGAAGAATCGCCATCCATGGCTAGAGCCGGAATTGCTTTCCCGGACCATCGGCTACATTGGCGGCATCGTCCGCGATCTCGGAGGGAAGCTATTCGATGGCAACGGCCAGCCGGACCACCTGCACCTTGCGGCCGGCGTCCCGGCAACGCTGGCAGTGTCCGACTTCGTGCGCGATATCAAAGGCGCATCTTCCCGATGGCTGCACGAGATAGAATCGGAGCTTGCGGAGTTCGCATGGCAGGATGGCTATTCAGCGTTCAGCGTATCGAAATCCCAATTGGAAAGCGTGGCTGCATATATCCGCAGCCAGCAGGAGCATCATCGTAAGATGACGTTCAATGAGGAATTGATAGAGTTGTTTAAGCGGCACGATATTTCGTATGACGAGCGATACTTGCACGCATAGACTTTCCCCCCGCCCCTTCGCGGCGGGTATGAAGGGGGAGCCGGGTTCCGGGGGCTGCGCACCAATCCCGATATACATCGGGATTAGAGCTTACCACCCGGCTAATATCCCCTCGGACCTTCGGCCCGGACGGTAACAGCTAATATCTCCTCCTCCGCTCTGCGAGCTACGGCGGACAGGTCGGACCTTCGGCCCGGACGGCAACAACTGCAAAGGCGGGGGCGTTAATCGACATGGAAGAGCCGGGGTAGTGTTCATGCGGCTGGCTCCCAATGGCCCAGCTTGCTTGCGGTCGTTGTGATTGTCGCCTTTATCGGTTGCTTTCGTCGTTGCGGGCCGGAGGTCCGCTGGGTTAGTAGCCGGGTGGTAAGGCTCGATCCCGATGAAATCGGGGACGAGACGCAGCCCCCGGAAAGGATGCCC
>CBDUQP010000135.1:0-8443 GCA_965369385.1 uncultured Phycisphaerales bacterium | reverse complement strand
GGTGCGATTCATGACGAATCGCACCCAATGACCCCACGGGGACTCGAACCCCGGTCCGGGCAGCCGCACTCCCGGATGCATCGAACACGTCCAGACTTCCGGGGCGGCTGGGGTCTCCGGCGGCTGGGCGTAGAACTGCGTCTTGTAACCGGCGGCGACGAGCGTTTTGCGGAACCCCTCGCCCCGGGCCACAGACCATGTGATATCATCATACCCACAGAATGCAAATCGCGTGAGTCCACGTGAGATCAAGTGCTCAGCCGCCTGGCCGCCGGCTCCCGCGTCATCGGTGACGACCGCTGCTATTGTCCTGGGCTTGATCTCGCTCGGCGTGACAACCGTAGGCAAACCCATCGCGATAACAGGGTCATCGGCCCCCGGTTCGCGAACAATCGCCCCATCCGCGCCCCACTGGGCAAGACGCTTCATGCTGCGTTTCGAGCGGGCTTGCTCGTGTGAGTAGTGCGACGGCGGCCGGTAGAACTGCCATCCGCCGCATGTGATCGCGTATTGTGAAATGCCGGTAAGGAATCGTCGCCCATAAGCGCTGGATGCCTCTACCATCAGGATTACCTTGCGAATGTCTGCCATTGGGTTCTTTTAAACGCTGAACACGATCTTCGCAAGTCACAATTGGACATCACGCTTCCTGAATGCCTTTACACACGGTGCCCGTCAGGCTCGTCGCTCTGGCCCAACGCTCAGTTCGCGAACCATGCAGTAGAGCACGGGGACCACCAGCATCGTGATAACTTCCAGCGTCATTCCGCCGAACGACGGTATTGCCATCGGTACCATTATATCACTGCCCCTGCCGGTAGATGTGAGAACCGGGATCAGCGCCAGTATGGTGGTGGCTGTTGTCATCAGGCACGGGCGAACGCGACGCTTGCCTGCTTCGATGGTCGTACTGCGGATTTCGTCTATACTGGCTGGCTTGCGAGAACCGAATGCCTGCTTGAGGTATGTCGCCATCACGACACCATCGTCGCTGGCGATACCGAACAGCGCCAGGAAGCCCACCCAAACCGCCACGCTGAGATTCAGCGGGTGAACCTGGAAGAGGTCACGCATGTTGACGCCGAAGACCGCGAAGTCCAGAAACCACGGCTGCGCGTAGAGCCATATCATAATGAATCCACCGGCCCAGGCGATGAATATTCCGAAGAACACCATGCCCGTGGTCAGCACCGAGCGGAACTGGATGTAGAGGATCATGAATATCGCAAGCAATGCGATGGGGATGATGACCGACAACGTTCGCGCCGCCCTCACCTGGCTTTCGTATGTGCCTGCGAACGACCAGTTCACCCCGCGCGGCAGCGTTATGTTTCCCCCTTCGATCTTGCCGGTCAGGTATTCACGACATGCGTCCACAACTTGCACTTCCGACCAGCCAGTCCTGGCGGCAAACGTGACGTAAGTTGTCTTGAACGTATCTTCACTCTTGATCGCAACCGGACCTGCGACGCTATCATCTATCACCGCAAGCTGCTCCAGCGGTATCTGCTCCCCAGCCGATCCGGGAACGATGATCCTTGCCAGTGCCTCCACGGAGTTGCGAAGCTCAGCCTTGTAACGCACGCGAACGGCGAACCGCTCGCGATCCTCCACGGTTCGCGTTACGGTCGTCCCACCCACAGCCGCCGACACCACCCGCTGGAAATCGGCCATGCGGATTCCGTATCGCATAAGGGCATCGCGATTGGGCGTGATGGTGATGTAAGGATTGCTGGCAGCAGCCTGAACGAAAGAGACGCTCCCCGCCTGCACGCCTGGAGCGCGGGTGAGCGAATCTTGAATTGCCAGGGCGGCGGTCTCGATTGCCTCAAGGCTGGGGCCCTGAATTCTGACACCGATTGACGCCCTCATTCCGGTCTGCAGCATGATTCGCCGGGTTTCAATCGGTTGAAGCTTGGTCACTGGCGTAATCGCCGGGCTGCTGCCTGCGTTGCTTAGTTTCTGCCAGATATCATCGGGGGACTTCACTTCCGGCCGCCACTCGCTCTTGGGCTTGTAGTTCACCACCGTCTCAAACATGGAAATCGGCGCTGGATCAAGCGGGCTGTCGGTTCTGCCGACCTTGCCAACCGCGATCTGGACTTCCGGAATATTGGCAAACGCCTTGTCCTGGCGTGCCATTTCCTCGACGGCTACATCGATAGATGAATGCTTGCTCAGTGATGGCATCCACAGAAATGAACCCTCATCGAGTGGAGGCATGAACTCGCTGCCGCGCCCGTCCCAATCATTGGCGAGCGCCCACTTCAGGTATCGCCAGTTAGTTTCGGGAGTTTCGGCGTACCGCGTGCCCCGCATATTCGCGATACTCTCGGGCACTTCGCCGGAAATATTCCCCGTCCATGTAAGTATCGCGGGAACAGTCACGACCGCAGCTAGTATGAGTGACATCACGACCGCCGCCAACCCGGCTCGGCGCCGAACAAAGAAGTACATAGTTAAGCATACGATCACACCCGCCGGCGCAAGATACGCAACCATGGACCATCCCGCGCGGCCGGACATCTGCCAAAGCCGCACAGCGCCGCCCGGCCCGATGAGCACATATATGCCCGCAAGCAGAATCCCAGTTACAAATGACAGGAAGGCGACCTTGTGCCTGAGGCACCAGCCGAGCACCCACGGATACACCCACTGGAACAGCCGGAAGAACACCAGGAGCATCCCAACCAAGACGCCCACGAACACAACATTCCGCAGCATTCCCGTTTGTTCGCCGAGAGGCTGCCAGTATTTTCCGAGCAGAACCACCACAAACGCGGCCGCCAGTATCGCAGAAATCCATGGCGTTACCTTTGCCAGTCGTTTGGTCGGCCCACCTGCCATGAACAGTTCGAGTACGTAATACGCACACAACACCGCCATCACGCATCCAGCCCACATACCCAGCCAGAACCCTGCGACTGCGCCGACGCATACGATTATCAGACGCGTGGCGATGCGAGCCCACTTTGACGAGATTTTCGAGCAGAACAGCAGGTGCGCGGCCGACGGCAGGATAACCAGTGCAATGAATATGGATGAACCCAATGCGAATGTCTTGGTGTAGGCGAGCGGCTTGAAGAGCTTTCCCTCAGCGCCGGACATGAAGAATACCGGCAGGAAACTAACAATGGTTGTGAGCACGGCTGTGGTAATGGCGCCGCCGACTTCCACAGTTGCCCGCCGCACAACAACGGCCTTGTCCTCATCGGGAGCAGCTTTGTTGAGATGGGTCAGGATATTCTCGCACAGGACGATTCCCATATCAACGATAGTGCCGATGGCGATGGCTATTCCCGAAAGGGCCACGACATTGGCTTCCACGCCGGCGAACTTCATCGCCATGAAGCACATTAGCACCGTCAGCGGCAACATCCCGCCTATCAGGAAGGCACTGCGAAAATGCATCACCATGAGTATGACGACGACTATGGTGACAAGTATTTCATGCTCGAGCGCGCTGGACAGCGTGCCGAGCGTTTCGTGGATCAGTGCTGTGCGATCATAGAACGGGACAATCGTAACCTGCGAGACTGTCCCGTCTGCGAGAGTCTTGCTGGGCAGGCCGGGTGCTATCTTCGCTATGCGTGCCTTCAGATCATTGATCACCCGCAGGGGATTGTCGCCATACCTGGCAACCACGCTGCCACCGACGGCAGGTGCGCCGTTCTTGTCCAGCGCGCCGCGGCGCTCGGCCGGGCCGAGGGTTACCGTCGCAACGTGCTCAACAAGGACCGGTACGTTATTGCTGACCTTCACAACACTGCGGCTGATATCGGCCACATCTTTGATTAACCCAACACCGCGAACGTAGTAATCCACGCTGTTGAACTTGATGGTCTCGGCGCCAACGTCAAGATTCGACGCCCGAACGGCCGCTATTACCTCGTTCAGTGTTACGCCATAGTGACGCATCAGGTCCGGGTCAACGTCAACCTGATACTCCCGCACGAACCCGCCAATAGAAGCCACCTCCGACACGCCCGGCGTCGCCTGCAATGCGTTGCGGACTGTCCAATCCTGAATGGTGCGGAGTTCTTCGAGATCCCACCCACCGGCGGGTTTGCCGTCCGGGGAGCGTCCTTCCAGCGTATACCAGAAGACCTGGCCCATGGCGGTGGCGTCCGGACCAAGCCGGGGACTAAGACCGGGTGGAAGAACACTGTCAGGAATGCTCGATAGCTTCTCAAGCAGGCGAGTGCGACTGGTGTAGAAGTCCATCTTGTCTTCGAAGATTACGGAGATGGAACTGAAGCCGAACATGGAAATCGAGCGGATCGTTTTGACGCCGGCGATTCCCTGAAGTTGCGTGGTAAGAGGATAGGATATCTGATCGTCGACATCCTGCGGAGAACGCCCCGGCCAGGACGTGAACACAATCTGCTGGTTCTCCCCAGTGTCGGGAATCGCATCCACGCTAACCGGCATTCTTGGCAGCGGCCCCATGTCCCAGTCGAACGGGGCAACCACCAGCCCACCTCCGACAATCAGTAACACGAGCACTGCAATAACAAGACGATCTCGCAGGCACCATGCAGTCAGCCTGCTGAGCAAGGATGACTCGTCAGGAGACATCGGCTTGGGAGCATTTGTCATTTGCCGCCGGCCTCCTTGCTGTCAGCACCGAACGTATTGGTCAAGGATCCGCACTTTGGCATGGTCTCGGACTCATATGGATTCTGAGTTACCTTGCTCAACTGCAGCCAGTCGGCTCCCGAATTGCCGAACGCCATCGGACAGTGGAATTGACGGACCGTGCGGCCGCGGCCGCCGAACTGCTGCACAGCCTGGATCATCAATGTGGAAATGCTCCGCAACTGTGTTCGTAACTCCTTTATATCGGCTGCGGCGCTTGCGTTTTCGATGTGCGACAGCAGCATCTCGGCCGACTTGTTCCATTGGGCCAGACTGTTCTTGTCCAACCGGGAAGTGTCCGCGGAGGCAACCGCATTGTACATGTCACCGGCGGCTGATATTGCCTTGGACAGATCAGAGGTAAACGCGGCAGCGTGAATCTTCAGATATGCGTCCAAAATCGTGTTCATCTGGCCGACGAAAGCTCCCTCTGCGGCGGTCGCTGGCTGCATGGCCATCACCCGAGCTGAAACAAGAGACATCATGCTCTGCTTGCGTGCGAGCTGAGCGGCGCTGTCTACCAGGAATGTGCCATGGGCAACAACCCGGTCGCCCTCTTTGATGCCGTCGAGCACCACATATCCATCTTGAACTTTGGGCCCGAGCTTCAGTTGCCTTATGAGGAATGTCGGCTCAGCCGCTTTTGGATCTTCGATGAATACAATCGCGCGGCGGCCGGTCTTCATCACGGCAGCCGTCGGCACTATCAGCGGCATAGTTGCGGACTTCGGCCCTACCGCGTGCGAAACGTGCTTTGTAGCATCTTCAAGCGGCATCTCGCATATGTCGCACTTGCCAGGCGACGATTTCAGCACGGCCGGGTGCATGGGGCATATCCACTTGCCCGCGAAGGAGTCGCCAATCAGATGGCCCGCGGCGTCCACCGATGCCGCGACGGTCGCTCTGGTAAACATTCCGGGCTTGAGAGTTTGCATTCTGTTGTCTGCGTTCACGCGGACCTGGACTGTTCTGGTCTTCTCGTTGAGCACGGGAGAGATGAAGGCAATCGTTCCCTTAAAGGTCTCTCCCTCGCTCGCCGATGTGCTGATCTCCACGGCTTGTCCGTAGCGCAGCCATGCGAGATCAGACTCATAGGCATCAAGATTGATCCAGACTCGCGATAGATCAGCGATGGTGTATATGCGTGTGCCGGTCTTGACATACATCCCCTGCTCAGCATGCTTGGCAACCACCACGCCACCCTGGGGAGCGGTTATCGTGATGTGGTCTTGAACCTTTCCGGATCGCTCGATATCCGCTATCTGCGCGGCTGTCAGCCCTTTGAGCCTCAGTTTGTCTCGCGAGTCCTTAACCATCTGCTCGGAACTGTCACCAATGAGTTCATCATTCCCGCTCTTGGCATCGCCCAGTGCCTTGATCGCCTGAAGCAGTTCCCCCTGGGCTACGATGAGATCAGGGCTATACATGCTCACCATGTGCTCGCCCTTACGGACACGCGTGCCTGTGAAGTCCACAAAGAGCCTGTCTATTCTCCCGGCCGTCCACGCGGTTAGATATGCAACGCGCGTTTCATCGTAGGCGACCTTGCCAACCATATGAACACTTCGCTCACCCGCCTGACGTTTGACCGCCACCGTCGCAACCTGCATCATCTTGCGGGCGTTCTCACCCAGAACGAGCTTGTTCGGGTCAGTTCTGGTTGCCTTGACGTCGCTTTTGGCTTTCACGAGCGGCATCTGGCACACTGGACACGAACCCGGTCCGGGCAGCCGCACTTCCGGATGCATCGAACACGTCCAGACTTCCGGGGCGGCTGGGGTCTGCGGCCGCGTTGTGGCATGCGGGCCGCCATGGTCCATATCACGCACGGGCGCGCCGCCGGATAGCAGATAGCCAACGCCAACGCCGGCAGCGCCAACCACGCATAGAAGCAGAATCCCCCCCATCTTCACGCCCAGCGAGCGCCTGCCGCTGGTATGATCGTTGTCAGTCATGTTCATTCCTTCGAAGCGGTTGGGCCGGTTGCCTTGGTGGCATCGCCCGCAAGAGGCGGAGACAAGCTCTGCCCGGCCAGCGTCTCCAGCTCGGCAAGGCTTTCGGCAGCGTCAACACTGGAACGCTCCCTGGCTAGCTGGAACTCAAGCAGCACGCGCTGCAGCTCCAGCAAGTCGCTGAAGCTTGCCTTGCCCGTCCGGTACGAATCCGCAGCCACCTTTACGCCCTGTGCAGCCTTGGGCTCCAGTATATTCTTGTAGAGTTTCTGGCGTCTCTGTGCATCCTGATGCCTGAAAATGGCAGCGCTCAGCCGCGATTGCAGCCGGTTGCTCAGATCGCCCTTCCTGCGTTGGGAGGCCTTATGTAGATAGTTGGCTTCCCGAACAGCTGCGTTCAGCTTGTCCCGCCAGATAGGCAGATTCACAGAAACGCCTGCGATCAGCGGGTCCCTGCCGTCGTGGTCGGGACTCCTGCCACCAGTGGAATGGGCGGTGTCAATATAGGTTAGCGACATCGTAACATCCGGCCAGTATGCCTTATTGGCGAGTTTGACCTCGGCGTCTCGCCGGGCGATTTCGTGATCGATCTCTCTCAGCGACGGATTCTGCGCCATCATGCTCTTGCTGATTGCCGCCCGGTCGATATCAACCGGCACGTACGGACTCCTGGCAGGCACGGGGATGTTGGCATCGGCCGGCCTGTTGAGCAGAGCATTCAGACGGGCAATCGCAGCCGGTGTCATGTCAGCCAGTGCCTCGACTCGATCTTCAAGTTTGCCAAGCTCGATCTGCAGGCGAATCACATCGGGATGACGGGCAGTGCCGGTGCGGTATCGCTGGCGGACAACGGCTTCTATCCGCTTCAGCAAGGCGACATTCTGATTTGTAATCTCGGTTGATCGGGCCAGATAGTAGTACTCATACCATGCTACCTTCACCGCCTGAAAAAGCTCCAGCTTTGCACGCTGATAACGCTGGCGAGCAGCTTCGGCGGCCTGGGCGGCCGAGTTCTCCTTGATATCCAGCTTGCCAAACCATGGGAACGTCTGCGAGAGAGCCAGCGATTGCCGCTGAGCACCCACTCGGGTCTCCACACGCTCGATGTAGTAACGATATGTGAGGCGCGGATCGGGCAGCGACTTGGCCTGGGCTATTCGCTGCATGGCAGCCTGCCAATTGTTGAAGGCGGCTTGGAGATTCTGGTTCTGCAGGGCTGCATATGCGAGGCAGCCGTCAAGCGTGGAAACTTCAGGCAGTGGACTCGTGGGCGCCGCTGCGCCGCTGGGGTCACCGGAGTCTCGGACACCGTCTGCGGGCATAGCTGTTGGCGCGGGATCAATTGAGGCGATGTGCGGCTGCGTGAAGGATTGGTGGTCTGCGCAGCCGCAAATAAATACGCTAGCGGCCAGACATGCGATTGCCACCACTCGATTATGATGCATTGCAGTATCGTCCTTGATTACCAGCGTGCATTCGATTAGGCGTATCATTCTGTAATTATAGCAGTTGCGTCCAAGCCACATTCAGACAATATGCGATCCCCCCACAGGAATATGTATTCAGAATGTGCGCCGCAGCGTCAGGAAATACCTACATGTCGCCACGGTGCACATTCTTTCTGAGCATAATACGTCAAGGTGCAAATTGGCTACTTGTCTGCGTTTGCCTTCAACTTCGCATCTTTGGCTTCGTCAGACAGCTTGTCCCATGAGGCCGGGCATCCGCCACAGCAGAAGCCAACCTTGCGACCTTTGTGCATTCTGGTGAGCTTGGCAGGCACCTTGCCGGGGTCAATCTTGTTGCCCATGATGGGACATTTGGTGTTGATGACGCCCTTGGGGCCACACTTA
>CBDUQP010000134.1:0-8477 GCA_965369385.1 uncultured Phycisphaerales bacterium | reverse complement strand
GGCAGGCAGGTCGGGATCTTCGACGCCGGAGGTGAACAGGTGAAACAACAGAGCCTGCCAAGGGCAAAATCACTGTCAATGCCGACCTTTCTGACTGGAACCTTACGTCCCCACTGGAGTTAACTCGTCGCAACTGCAAGATACGCGATGGAAGCGTGCCCAACGATGCAGATTGCAGCGCGAAGCTCTACTGTAACTTCGACGCCAAGAACATCTACTTTGCCGTGCACGCCCGCGACGACTGCCTGATAGGCGCAATGACAGGTAACTATGCTTGGCAAAATGACGGCGTGGAACTGTGGTTCGACTTCCGTCTGGACAGTGACACTACCAGCATGTTCGACGATGACGATGACTACCAACTCTGCCTATCGTACACTCATGACAACAAGAACCCCGCAGAGCCCCACCTGCAGATCGTCCGCACATACGACCCGGCCTACATCAGGGCGGCCCACAAGCTGGCATCCAAACCCACCAGGCATGGATACATTCTTGAGTTCTCCGTGCCGATTGAAGCTCTTACCGGACTCAAGGGCAAACCCGGCGATGCGATAGGCTTTGATGTCACAGTCTGCGATACCGACAAGGAAGGCCTCAACCGCCTGCTGTGGGCAGCACCCGCCGAGGCTCTGCCGCAGCATTTCGGTATCATGACGTTCGGGAAAGTCAGCGACGCGAAGCTGGCTGAGATATGGAAAAAAGCAAAGGTCGCACGCAAGTCCAAGCCGCTGGCAGTGAAAAAGAATGCCACGAAAAAGCCCAAGAAGAAAGATGGCAAGCATCAGGGCCCGCCCGTCATTAATTCCGTCGAAGCCAATAACGCACAGATCGGCAAATATGAGAAATACGAGCTCACCGTCGACCTGGACGCCGAATACACTAACCCATTCGACTTCGACGACATCAACATTACCGCAACCATCACTTCCCCATCCGGCAAGATCAGAACGATAGACGGTTTCCTCTACCAGCATTACCGCCTGAGCCTCGGCTACAAGAGGGGGGACGGGCAAGGCGCCATAGGCACTCCGGTATGGAAGCTGAGATACACCCCCACCGAACTTGGCAAGTATACCTGCTTGGTAAAAGTTCGAGACGCCAAGAAACGCACCGCCCAAGCCAGCGTCGTCAGCTTCACTTGCGTGAAATCCAATTCAAAAGGCTTCCTGCGCGCCTCGAAGCACGATCCGCTGTATCTGGCTTTCGACAATGGCGACTCGTTCTATGGCATCGGCTACGGAGCACACCTCTGGGCACCCACCAAATACGACATACTGAGATACAAGCACGCCCTGAGCCAGCTTGCCGCCTTTGGGGGCAACTACACCAGCGTCAACCTGAACGGGATAATGGGGCCGCTGAATGTGGAAGAGCCGAAGATCGGCCAGTATTCGCTGGTCAACGGATTCAAGATGGATTACGTTCTCGAAGCCGCACGCAAACGCGGCATCTACATAATCCCCAATCTTCACCAGACCGCCATGGCGAAGGCCAGCCACTGGAAATACAGCCGCTTCAACAAGAAGACCAGACGAGGACCGTGCGAAACCGCAGCCGAGTATTTCACCCATCCGCTGGCGATCAAATACCAGAAGGCAATGAAGCGACACATCGTGGCCCGCTGGGGATACTCGCCAAATATTCTCGGTTGGGAACTTTTTAACGAGGTCAATTACACCGACGGGTTCCAGCGGGATCTTCCCTCGGTCCGCAAATGGCACAAAGAGATGGCCGCCTACTTGCACAAGATAGACCCGAACGATCACATGGTCAGCACGTGTTTCGGGTCGGGCGATGGCTGCGAGGATCCCGAGATATGGAAACTCCCTGAGATCAACTTCACGATCACTCATGAGTACACGAACGATGCTTCGATGGTTCGCCACAGGCAGCGAGGCAAGAACAAATACAACAAGCCTAATTTCGGCGGCGAGTATGGCATGAGTTTCTCCGGCGCCAATAAGGCCCAGGAGATCGACCGCGATGGCGTGTTCATGCATAATGCCATGTGGACCTGCGGCATGGCCCGCTCTGCCGGTAACATCCTGCTATGGTGGCAGCACAGGTATCACGATTCGCTGGACCTGTACGAGCACATGCGAGCGTTTTCCAACTTCGCACGCGGAATCAAGTGGGACCGCCAGAATTTCAAGAACGTAGAACTCACCGCCATGGTCGCAAACAAAGATGCCAAACCGCTCGACGTAGTCCTCAAGGGCAAGCTCTACTGGGGCGGCGGCGGGCGATTCATGATCGACAAGGGACTCATCTGGAAGATCACCCACGATATCGACCAGAAATCAAACAATCCTCGCGAAGTAGAAGCCGACAATAAGCACCTGGCCAAGACCATGGGAAGCCTGCTGTTCGGTACGGACCAGAAGAAACCCGGCAAGGTGCATCTCTCGGTCAACATGCCGATCGATTCGACAATCGATATCCCACTCAAAGCCGTTCAGCTTGAAAGCACCACGCTGGAGATCGAACACAATGGCAAGGTAACCAAGCTCACGCTCGCCGACATCGACGGCAAGTCCAACCCGAAGGCCGACGAATTCAAGCGGACCATCAGCCTGCCCGCACCTGCCGGAATGAACGTGGTAAAGATCCGCAACACCGGCCGAGGTTGGTTGGTTCTTGGCGATATCACGTTCCGCAAGGCATCGCGGGCCACCCACGTGGAAAACGCGGTGATCTTCGGTCTGCAGGGTAAGAATCTGTCGATACTGTGGTTCCACAACGCCAAGAACACCTGGTACCTGCGATGGAAAGAGCCCGATGCCCTCAAGCTGATCGAAGGCATCAGCGTCACTCTGGATGATGCCAAACCGGGCAGGTATGACATCGAATGGTGGGATACCTACAAAGGCAAGCCCGTGAATACCGAGAGCGTAACCGTTGGCTCCGATGGCAAGCTCACCATCACCCCACCAGCCTTCCTGAAGGACGTCGCCTGCAAGATATTCCGCAAGTAAGACAAGACTCTCGCGTCCGCAACACACTGCGACGCAACATATGATCTGCCGCGTTCAGGGCGATGTGGATTGCCGACTTTGATCCACGTCGCCTTGCAGCGCGCCTGCCTTCCCCGCAGCAATCGCCGAATTGGTCGTCCCGGCTGAATATTTATGCCCTCACCGCCCGGTTATCCCTTGTGTTGGGGAAGCCCTGAGCTAAGCTATGGCACAGCCACACAGGAGAAAGCTGATGCCCCAGGACGACAAACAGGACAAACTTCCCGGCAAGTGGTTCAGTAAGAATCGCTATGTCGGGTTCCACTACGATTTGCACGCCGAAAAGGACGATGCCGACATCGGCGCAAAGTGCGATGCCAAGCACCTGCAGCAGATGTTCGAGCTGACCGGCTGCGACTGGGTTCAGACCGACTGCAAGGGCCATCCGGGGTACACTTCCTGGTTCAGCAAGACCCCTTCAGCATCGATACCGCCAAAGCTCAAGAAGGATGCACTCAAGCAATGGCGAAAGGCGACCAAGGCGCTCGGCCTGCCGCTGATCTGCCACTACTCCGGCGTGTGGGACGATGCAGCCGCCGAGAAACACCCCGAGTGGATGGTAGTGCCCGCCGAAGCCCGCGCCGGGCTCGACGAATCCGGACAGAACGCAGGCGGCACGGTATCCGGCAAGATGTGCCTGAGAAGCGGGTACCTCGAAGAGCTGCTGATCCCACAGATGATCGAGCTCATAGACAACTGGGACGTGGACGGTTTCTGGGTAGATGGCGACCTGTGGGGCGTGGAACACTGCTACTGCGACAAATGCACGGCCGAGTTCACCAAGCGAACCGGAATCGCCAACCCGCCAACCGACGTGAACCATCCCGACTGGCCCACGTGGTGGAAATTCGCCCTCGATAGCTTCAACGAATACGTAACGAAGTACTGCGATGCCGTACACGCACACAATCCAAACGTGCTGGTGTGCTCTAATTGGTTGCAGACCTTCAAGAGCCCCGGTGCGCCAGCCGCCCCCACCGATTGGATAAGCGGAGACAACACGCACGTTTGGGGCATGGACGTCAGCCGCCTGGAAACCAGATTCATCTCCACGCGCGGCAAGCCGTGGGACCTGATGCTGTGGGCGTTCTACAAATCATATGCTCCCGGCCGTGAAGATGACGCCTCACTTCCCTGGCAAGCCAAACCGCCGCAAATGCTCATGCAGGAAGCATCTGTATCCCTCGCACTCGGCGGGAACGTGCAGTTCTACGAACACCCCGAAGGCCTGCGAGACGGTCGCCTGCGCGACTGGCAGATGAAACGTATCGGCCAGGTGGTCAAGTTCGCCAAAAAACGCCGCACGCTCTGCCAGGGAAGCGAAACGATCCCGCAAGTGGCAGTGCTGCACTCCGAGAGTCATCTGTACGGGACAGTGAAGGACCGAAACCTGCACTGGGCCACCGATGCCGACCCCGTCAGGGGCGCCACATACGCCATGCTGGAGCGTCACTACGGCGTGGACATCATGGACGAGTGGGCGCTGCTGCCACGCATCGACGACTTCCCCGTAATCGTGGCCCCCGAGCAGTATGCCATGTCGAAAGAAATGGCCAATACCCTTAAGGATTACGTGAAACGCGGCGGAAAGCTGCTGGTCACGGGTGCTGAATCATTCGACACGTTCGGTGGAAAATTCCTGGGAGTATCCAAGGGCAAGCTGGAAGAGAATGCCTTTCAAGTGCCAGCTGGCGATGGCATGACCGTGATATACAGCAATCCGTGGCGGCTGACCAAGGCAACCAGCGCCCAGACGCTCGGCAAGACCAGCAACCGCCCGCTCAACAAGGAAGAGTTGCTGCCATATGGCTCAGCGTTCATCAACAAGGTGGGCAAGGGCAAGGTCGCATACATCCCGGCCGCCGTCTTCAAGGACTTCGAACACAACCGCTACCCGATGACCAGCGATTTCATCGCCAATGTCGCCAACAAGCTGATCGGCAAGCTTGACATTGAAGTGAGCGCCCCGCGTTGCGTGGACGTAACACTGAGAACCAAGGGCGAAAAGAAGCTCGTTCACCTGATCAACCGCACAAGTGGAATCCCCAACACTCCCCACAACGGAGCCGTCGACGAGATACCACAGGTTGGCCCGGTGACCATCACCATGAAGCTCAAGAGTAAGCCCAAGAGCGTGAAGCTCGCCTTCGAGAACACGAAGATCAAGTGGAAGCACCAGTCCGGCAAGCTGACGGTAACAGTGCCCCTGCTGCACATCCACGCGGCGGTGGTAGTGGAATAGATTCGTCAGTGATAGTGGCGAAAAATCGCGACTGGGTCGCACGGAAGCTGACAATGAACGCAATGATGCAAAATGGTGCACGAAATGCGTTTTGTGTAACAGTGCACTATTTTGATAACTGGACGCTAATCGCAAGCCATGCAGGGTGTTACATGGCTTGCGATGGCGATTCTCTTAGTTCTCTTCTGGCATGTGCACCATAATGGCTGCGACGGCTTTTTTGAGACTCTGTTGCGATATTTGGCAGTTTTCTGCGAAAAATGCCGCAATCGCGTGCGTCTGAATTCGTAGCAGTGGTCAGTATGTTAGTTTGTGACTGCGCGCCGTCACGTGCGTGTCACCTACTGTCGTCTTCATGCCACCGGATCTATTGTGCTTCGAGCTCGGCTTTGCGTTTTGCTACTATCTCTTTCATGTCGGCGGGCATGTCGTCTTCGGCAAGCAGCGTGTTGCAGCCGTCGATGAAGAAATCACGCGCGAACTCGCTTGTATACACCCTATCTTCCGGGGTTCGGGTGGCCACGGTGTTCAGGAATCCTTCGAACTCATCAAAATAACTTCCGTAGATGTGGAACGAATCCACGATGTGTATGTACTCGCCCGGCTCGACGCCTATCTCGGCCGCCATTTCGCGCTGAATCTCGGTGAATGCATACATGTTCATAAACGCGGCCTTGAACGCATCGTTCGAACGCATGTGAATGTTCATGTGCAGCTTGCCGTCGGAGATGCGGAACCACAGCCGCTGGAGGCATGCGGGATCGTCGATAACCATATCGTTCCACACCTGCCACGTGACGGCCTGTGCCCGCCGGGTGTAAGGGACCTCCTTGAGCTTCTTGACCGCGCCCGCGATCTGATCGTAGATGCCCTTCTGTGGAACGTCGTACGCGAACAGGCGTTCATGGTAGGTATACTCCCACTTGCCCGCTGACGGGTCAATCCAGTGATCGTGGACGCCATAGAGCGCCTCGCTGCGATACTTCTCCAGATCATCCAGACCACCGGGGAACGCGCGGTGAATGCGAGGTTCATCGAAGGGTTTGGTAACGTGGATCATCGCGCTGACATCGCGGCTGTTGGCATCGCCGGGCCTGTCATATTCTGTCGGGAAGCTCTCGCCATTTTCCCAGCATGCGATGACGGCCTTTTCCCAAGCCATCGGCAGCGACTCTTCAACGATATGAATCGATTTCATCATAACGACTCCCTTCTATAGATATGTTCATGCTGGCCAAGACCTTACGCCTCATGCTCGATATAGAATCGAAATCTATTACCCGCGACGACCGCGAGTGATAACGCAGATTCTACAATACCCGCACCGGCGTTTCAAACCCCCGATAATTAGGGACGGTGCCTTATTTAATTCGAACGGCGCCCGGATTCACATTTAAATAAGGCACCGTCCCTAATTTACAGAGAGCAATCCCAAACTGCACGGTTCAGGGACTTCGGCCGCAACACTTCTTGTGCTTCTTTCCGCTGCCACATGGACAGGGCTCATTCCTGCCGATCTTGGGCGACTCGTTAACGATCGGTGCGACTACGGGCAAATAGTCCTCTGAATCGTCACAATCGGTCCCGAAAATCCCCCCTCGCTTAACCATCCGATTGTATTCTATTATGAACTGGTCGACCTCTTCGCGGTTCGACATGTCCACGCCACGATCTCTCGCCAGCATTGCGATTCCCTTGCCCATGCCCCATAAAGCCGGATCAGCGCAGCGAGTGGCGACCTCCAGTCCCAGATCGGCTATGCTCTCGCTGAGCTTTCTGCCGTCCGGCAAGATTCCCTCGTCCTGTAACCAGATCAGCAGAACCTGAGATACAGGAACCGCAGATTCAAACACTTCCTCATCACCACACACCTTGCGTGGGAAGGCATCCAATAGAATGTTACGCAAAGTGAGCTCGTCCAACTCCTCCGCCTGGACTCCTTCATAAAGCACTGCATGATTCAGCAAACTACCGGCAATATACTCCGCGTTTTCACGCATCGGGTCGGGCAGTTCCGCAACGGCCGACGATTCCGCGAACCGCCTGGCCAGCTCGCCAGATCGCTGTTCCTCGGCTTCCATATCATCCATCGGGTCATCCCAATTGGTAACACATCCCCAGCAATCCTCCAGTAATTCCTCGAAGGACTCCTCCCATTCCAGAGGAAACTCGTGGGGGAAACTGCCGTCCATAAATTTCAACGCATTAGAGATAGCAGGGCAGTCGGATTGGCTGACCAGTTGCTCAAGCAACGGGCGGGCCTCCTCAATACCAATGCGGGCAATCACCCACGCAGCCCCATCGACACATTCCACTCTAACGGTTCCGCGCACTGCCTGTTGCAAGGCAGTAGTGCAGAAGTCCACGACCCGGGCCCGAAGGAAAACCTGCTCGGTCTCTTTTACAAGCGTCATGAGATGCCACAGCCCACGCGAAACCGACCAGGGCATGAAATCCGCGGGCATGAGCCTCATTGCTATCGGAAGCACAACCGCCGGGCCAAGACGTCCGCAAGCAAACGTCAGGAGCTCCTGCAGCATGTCATATTCTTCCTCGCAAACCTCAATCAGCGAATCGACAAGCCACTCAGCCGCCATCGCCCTGGTCTTCTCGTCAAACCCAGGCGCAGCCAAAGCGATAATGGCCGGGATGTACACACACAGGAACCGGCCATCGGCGTAGGGTTCATCCATCGCACCATCGAACAACTCCATCAGCGGCGCGAGCAGCTTCGAATCCGCAGCCAAAGCGTCGGCAAACTGCTGTATCTCTGACCTGGGTATATCGCCATGCGTCTGTTTCAGAACATCCCAGGGAAGGGCCAAATACTCTGTCTTGTCCATAATCAATGCTCCAAAACACCCAAACACCACGAAATATCCGCCATGCCGAACCACCGGAATCGATTCCGCAACCCAAAAAACATGCACACCCAATTACACAAGAACAGCAGACAGATCGCAAGCGCAGAACTCCGGTGGGTGGCATGTATAAGAAGCTTCGCCGCAGGCGAAGCGCATACGTGTCCCCTCCCGCGACCTGCCTGCGGCAGGCAGATCAAAGACGCTCTGCCGCACCATCGCCCGTAGCGCGGCCGTACGAAGAATCCGGAGGAAGCGAAAGAGAGAATCAATTAGTAACCGTCCCGCATTTTATCCCATAATTAGGGACGGTGCCTTATTTAATTTGAACGGCGAGCGGATTCACATTTGAATAAG
>CBDUQP010000133.1:0-8580 GCA_965369385.1 uncultured Phycisphaerales bacterium | reverse complement strand
GGGGTCGCATTATTCTATCTATACCCCTTGTTACAAGCTCCGTTCATCTACTTCCAGTTCTAGCAGCTCGTTGAAACTTACGTTGTTTTCGCTAGATATTATGCTGCTACCGCGAGAAGGTAACGCTAGCAGCATGGGAAACCCACTTGGGCACGATTGCTCTGTATCTACTCCCCACTACCAATAATGGGACTTACACCAAAAGAAGAGCAGCGGGCAACGATGGTAGATATCCCGTCGTTGCCCGCTGATATTTGGTGCGAATACGTGAACCGTAACTACGCCGGTTTACTGGCCAGGCACTTGTCCATGCGCGCGAGGGTCTTTTCCTTGCCGAGGAATGTCAGCGTCTCGCCAATGCCCGGGCTTACCGCCCTGCCCGTGACAGCTACCCTTATCGGCTGAGCTACCTTGCCCATACCAACTTCCTTATCCTCGCATATCTTGTGTACAAGATTGTCCAGCGAATCTGCGTCCCACTCCACATCTGCAAGCACGCCACGCAAATACTCCAGCATCTCCCAGCCGGCGTTCTCGCCCTTGGCAAGCCATTTCTTCACGGCCTTCTCGTCATACTCAACGGCCGAGTCATCGGCAAAGAGAATACCGCTCTTGTCAATTATATCCGTAAACGTACGACAGCCCTCATTCGCCTTCAAAATCCTGCCCAGCATCGCGTCATCGTCCACAGGGAACGGAGTATCGTTTATGCTGAGGAAGTCCTTGAACGCCTCAAGCAGGCGCCCCTCGCTCGCAGCCGCCATCGCCGCAGTATTAAACGCCAGCAGCTTGTCGCGATCGAACTTCGCGTTCTGCTTGCCTATACGATCCACGCTGAACAACTCAATCAGCTCCGCCAGCGTGAACTTCTCGATATCCTGGCCGGGATTCCAGCCGAGAAGAGCAATGAAATTAACCAGCGCCTCAGGCAGATACCCAGCCTGGCGGAATGCAAACACATCAACATCGCCATCGCGCTTCGAAAGCTTCCGCCCCTTCATATCCATAATCAGCGGCATATGACAGTAGCCGGGCTCGCCGACGCCAAATGCCTGACGCAGCAGCTTATGACGCCACGACTGACCCAAAAACTCCTGCCCGCGCATTATATAATCAATGCCCATCAGCGTGTCGTCAACCACGTTGGCAAGGTGATACACGGGGTACCCGTCGGCCTTTTGGATGATGAAATCGTCAATCTGGTCCGCAGGCATGACAACATCACCAAATGCGTCATCGTTAATCGTCACGTCGCCTGCAGGGCATTTGAATCGCACCACCACCGCGCGGCCGTCGGTGCGTGCCTTGTCGGCGTCTTCCTTTGTCGGTAGCGGATCGGGGCGTGGATAGCGGAAGTTCTGCTTGGCGGCCTGGGCCTGCTGGCGCAGGGCGTCCAGCTCCTCAGGTGTATCGAAAGCATAATACGCATTGCCTTCGTCCAAGAGCCGCTGAATGTACTGGGTGTATATGTCCAGCCGCTCACTCTGGCGATAGGGTCCGCTGTCACCGCTGGCGCTGGCGCCAAAACCCTCATCCCACTCGATTCCCAGCCACGCCAGGTCTTCGGTTATCTTGGCGACGGCAGACTCTTCGTGCCGTGCGCGATCTGTGTCTTCGATACGCAAAACGAACTTTCCGCCAGTCTTGCGGGCCATCACATAGCTGAATAATGCCGTCCGGGCGCCGCCAACGTGCAGGGATCCCGTAGGAGAAGGGGCAAAACGTGTCTTGAGGTTTTCCATGTCTTTATTTACCTTGCTGATACTTTATTACGGTGATACGCTCGCACAGCGGCGATGGACGCACACAACTGCGGCCGGCCGGATAGTATATCGCCCAGACGCCCCCGGGGCCAACAAACTGTCCCAAACAGAGACAGAAGATACAGGAAAGCCACATATATGCCAGACAAGCCCGACCACCCCACCGACGCAGGCAAACTGATACGCGACCACCGCCGCCAATGGCGTGACTGCCTCTACGTGTATCCGGTGATATCCAGACGCAGCAAGGGCATGAGCATCGGCGTGAATCTCAGCCCCGACAAGCGATGCAACTTCAGTTGCGTCTACTGCCAGATCGACCGCACTATCGAGCGCAACCTGCACACTGTCGATATCGACAAGCTCCGCGACGAACTGCGGCTGGCGATGCGGGTGGCCACCAGTGGTGAGATATGGTCCGAAGAGAGATTCGCCGAAACGCCGGCAGAGCTGAGACGCGTGAATGATATCGCGTTCAGCGGCGATGGCGAACCCACGCGGCTGGCGACTTTCGATGAGGCAGTGCAGGCGGCGAGCGATATCCGCGACGAATTCGCACAGACAGACACCAGCATAATAGTGATAACCAACTCAACGTGCCTCGACAGCCCGCAGTTCACCCGGGCCCTGCCAATCCTCGACGCAGGCAAGAGCGATATCTGGGCGAAACTCGACGCGGGCACTGAAGAGAGATTCGCAGCCATCAACCGACCCGCCGCGGGAATTACGCTAGCCAAAGTCGTCGGCGATATCGCAAACATCGCCAAGGATCGCCCCATTACGATCCAGAGCCTGTTATTTAGCATGGATGGCGAGAAGCCCGCACCTGGGGAAATCGATGCGTATTGTGGGCGCTTGCGAGACATCCTGTCGGCGGCAGGCCCGCAGGCCATCAAACTCCTGCAAGTGCACACGGTGGCGCGTTCGCCGATGGAATGCTTCGTAGCTACGCTGGCCGACAGCGACCTTGACGCCATCGCAGCAACGATTCACGCCCAGGTGCCCGGCATACATATGGAAACCTACTACGGGCAGGACGTCAAACCGCAGGGAATGTAGCTTCAGCGAAATCCCATCTGGATCACCCCTGCTACCGCTGTCGTTGCTGTTGCTGCTATCGCTGTCATCGCCATTGTCACTGTTGTCGCTGTTCTTGCCGTTCGGGCCGAAGGTCCGATGGGCAGTTAGCCGGGCGGTAAGCCGCGGCGTGAGACGCGGTGCAGCCCCCGGATACAGGCTCTAATAGATCCCCGCCCCGAAGGGTCGGGAGGTGAAGTCGGGTTGCGAATCGGCATGAATATGCGGCACAGGAGTTGACCCGTTACCACATCCAACCCGCTGGGCAAGCTCTTCTGCCCACCCCTACGGGGTTCTGATGCTTTTGGGACTCAATTCCGGGGGCTCGCTTCGCTCAACCCCGGCTAACTGCTTGCCACCCCGTTGGGGTTAAACAGCAAAACGACCACACCACTGAGCAATCCAAGACAGAAGAGAATGGGCTTTGATCTGGATATATTGCCCTGCATGTACGATCTATTCGAGCGTGTCTGCGACTTCTTCCGCTGAATCCACATGCGTTGGAAACAGGAATCCTCTGGTAGCCCGTGCGGCGCGGCCGGCGTCTTCGATCATCATATATAGCGACGGAACGATAACCAGAGTGATCGCCGTCGCGAATACCAGCCCGAACCCCAGCGAAATCGCCATCGGAATCAGGAACCTTGCCTGTCGTGACGTCTCGAAGATCATCGGTGCAAGTCCGAAGAAGGTCGTCAGCGTGGTCAGCAGGATCGGGCGGAATCGTTGAATGGCTGCGTCGTATATAGCTTCGCGATGACTGAGCCCTGTCGCCCGGCGGCGATTGGCGAAATCAATCATCACTAGCGAATCGTTCACCACCACGCCCGACAATGCCACAATTCCGAACATACTCATCATCGACAGGTCATACCCCATCAGCAGGTGACCAACAATTGCGCCCACAATTCCGAATGGTATGCTGACCATCACGATCATCGGCTGGGCGTAGCTGCGGAACGGTATCGCCAGCAGCCCGTAGATCGCGCACATCGCAAGCGGGAACGATATCATCAGACTGTCCATGCTCTTTCGCATATCGGCTTGGTGCCCTTCAAAGCTGTATCGCAGGCCTGGATACTTCTTGAGGAGTGCGGGCAAGGCCTCTTTCTTCATGTCTTCCAACACTTCGCCGGCCTTTCCCCTGGGCGATACATCCGCCGACACCTGCACGATTCGGCTGCCATTGCGGCGTTGGATTGTCGTATACGCCCGGCCCCTGCGAACCGCAGCTACCTGACGAATCGGGACAAACGTACCCGCCTGCGTGCGAATCATCATATCGTTGATGGTCTGTTCCGATGCCCGGTCCTCGGCAGGCAGCCGGACCATAACCTTAAGCTCATTGCGGCCGCGCTGCTGACGAAGCACCTGCGCCCCATAGAACGCACTGCGAACCTGTCTGGCAATATCGCGAGCCGAAAGCCCCAGGCTCTTGCCTTCCGGGAGAATGGTGAAGTCCAACTGCTCCTTTCCCGGCTGATACCCGTCATCTACATCCTTCACGCTGCCATACCCGCTGAGGGTCACTGCGAGCTCGGCGCTGGCTGCTGCCAGTACATCGGTATCACGATGTGTGAGTTCCACGGTAACCGGACGTCCATGACCGCCGGGCCCGCCTGAATCCGAGGCGAACTTGAGATATTCGACGCCTGGGACCTCACCCACACGCTTTCGCCAGCGGTTGGTGAATTCATTGGTGCTCATTATCTTATCGCGAACATCCGGATCTGCCAGCAGCACCCGCATTCGGCCCGAATGCCCACCATGGCGGCCGACTTCCGTCAATATCCCGTTAACAAGCTCGGGATGCCCGCTTTCGGCGAGCACCTCACGTGCGGCCGTCAGCAACTTCTGCATTACCGCTTCCGTCTTGGCAACTGGTGAGCCATAAGGCAATATCACCTGCGCCTCAGAGACGTCCGATTCCACCTTGGGGAACATCTTGAGCCCCATCCGTCCGCTCAGCGGGAAAGCGAAAGCCACAAGCAGAACACTGATCGCCGTGGCAATCGTCACATATCTGTGGCGAAGACTGAAGGCCAGGAACGGACCATAAACGCATCTCACCCATTTCTTGAAACCGTGGCTGAACCCCTGCTGCCTGTTGTGCAGCCATGCGAAGATTCCCCGGCGTTTGCGGTCTCGCTGATGGGCCAGGTGTGCGGGCAGTATGAACAGGCTTTCGAACAGTGATATCAGGAAGACAGTGCAGACCACGATGGGGATCATCTTGAAGAACTTGCCCATCATGCCCGGAATGAAGTATAGCGGCATGAAAGTCACTATGTTCGTGAGAATGCTGAAGGTGACGGGCATCGCCACTTCACGAGCGCCGCGGACGGCGGCTTTGCGGAATGGCAGGCCGTCCTGGTGATGATGATAGACATTCTCGCCAACCACGATGGCATCATCCACCACGATGCCCAGGGCGATGATATACGCAAAAAGTGTTACCATGTTGATGGTAACACCAGTAGCGGGAAGGATCAGGAATGATGCGAGAAACGATATCGGAATCCCCATCATCACCCAGAACGCCAGCCGCGCTTCCAGGAATAACCCCAGCGTTATCAGCACCAGCGCCAAACCAATTGCGCCGTTGCGGAGCAGAAGATTCACACGCTGGCGATAGTAATTGGATCTGTCCCGCTCGATGCTGGTTTTTACGCCCGGAGGAAGATTGGCGTTTATATCCGCAAGCATCCCGCGAACCGCGTCAGACACCTGTATGGGCGTCTGATCGCCAACGCGGTACACATTCAGCATCACTGCACGCTGGCCGTTGTACCTGGAATACCGATCAGTCTCCTCAAAACCATCGTCAATCGTTGCGATCTGCTCAAGCAGCACCTCGCTGCCGTCGGCGGTTGTGATGATGGGCAACCGGCCGAACTCTCTGCCGTATTCCCGGCGTTCCTTCACCCGCACCAGAATCTCACCACCACGGGTCTTGATCCCACCGCCGGGCAGATCGACCGATGCGTTGCGGATCCTGCCTGCAACTCCCTCAAGAGTAAGCCCGTAGCGACGGAGGTTCTCCTGCGATACCTCGATGGATATCTCCAGCGGCGGCACGCCCGACACTTCCACCTGCGTCACATTTGCATTCTGGATCAACTGGTCACGAGCGCGTTCAGCCAGCTCGTGCAACACCGTATCCTTCACATCACCATACAGAACCAGATTCATAACTTCCCGCCTGCGTGACGCCACCGACACCTGCGGTTCTTCGGAGTCTTCGGGGAAAGTCGTAATACGATCCACTTCGCTCTGGATGTCACGGGCAACCTTCTCCGCATCCACTCCCAGCAGGAGTTCCACCGTAACGGTGCCCGAACTCTCTCCCGCCGATGAAGTGATCTCGTCGACTCCGTCCACTCCGCGAACGGCTTCTTCCACCACAAGGACGATCCCGCTTTCCACCTCTTCCGGGCTCGCGCCGGGATAGGCAACCCTTATCAGCACTTGGTCCAGTTCCAGATCAGGGAATACCTCCTGCTTCATATTCCACAAGGCAACAACCCCACCTGCCAGGCACAGCAGCATCATCAGGTTAGCAGCCACCGAATGCCCCGCCATCCAGGCGATGGGCCCGCGTTTGTCTCGCCGACTGAGACTGTTCATTGCGTAACCTCCGGGCGGCTTGTGGGGCCATCGGCCTTGGCATCATGCGCCTTGGGGCCTTTCGCTGCCGGGCGGGTGGCGGTTCGCAGACCCATTCCGGCAACAGGGGTCGCCATATCACTAACAATCAGACGCTCGCCTGAAGATAGACCCTTCTTCACGTAAACGTGATCATTGCCGCTCCAGACCACCTCGACATCGCGGATTTCAAGCTTATCTTCCGCATTCAACAACCACACCTGCTTACCGTCGCGCAGCGCGATTCTTGGCACACTCACAACGTTGTCCAGGTTCCGCCCCACGATTTCCACGTTAACATAAGAACCATGCAAGAGCGGCCGTCTGCTCCCGATGGGCACCTTCAGATGCAGCGGATCGGGAATGCTGACAAGAATACGAGCCATGCGACCTTCCGGTTCGAGATCGGCAAGCAAATGCAGCACACGTCCCTCGCGAAACACCGTCTGTCCCCAGGCCCCGTGATCGTAGACCCTCACGAGCGAACCGGTGTCGCCTTCGGTAACCGGGATGTTCAGCCACTTGAGCTGACCGACCGGAATGGACACCTGCACCCAGCATTCGTCCGTGCCTACAAGCGTTGCCACCGTCTGCCCCAACGACACGCGAGACCCCAAATAGACTTCCCTGACCTTAACCCGCGCATTGAACGGCGCTGTTATCTTCGTTCTCTCCAAATCCAGCTTGGCCCGCCCGAGCGCTGCGGCCGCAGCCGCCACCTCAGCCCGCGCCACAGCCAATTGGGGCACGCGGAGGACGAGCTCTCTGTCCTCGGCCTGCACTTCCTCGCCCAGCAATTTGTATTCCTGGATGGCTACCGACTGCTGCCCCATCTCTATCTTGAGATTGGCCTTCGCCTTGGCCAGGTCGCTGGTTCGCTGCAACACGGTGAACTCATAGTCCTTGGGATCCACCTGGAGAATCTGCTGCCCTGCGTCAAATGATGCGCCTGGAGAGAACTTGGGACTGACCTTGACTATCTCGCCGCTGACTCGCGATGACAGTTGAATGCTCAGCGAAGGCACGCAAACACCCATGGCTCTCAGCGTTGCCGGCTCGGTCATCTCTGAGACCGTCACCACTTCAACCAGTGACAGCTTGGTATCCGGGTGCTTCCGGTTGGGCGTCGGCCTGTTCTCCAGCCAGTATACCGACACCCACACACCGGCCGCGAGAATGCCCACCGCCAGAACCAGGCCTGTCAGCTTGCCAGACCAGTGGACCAGAGCAGATCGATCTGGCCTTCCTGCATGGGCGGTATTGTTCGTTTGATTTCCATCTTGTGACATATTATTGACCTCTTTGAATCCAGACATCGAATCTGTGTTTATCGCTTCTTGTCGGCCTGCTTCACTTCGCCGGCCGGTGATTTCGCCGCATCTTTTGGCGTCGAACGCTGCAAGTCCCAACTGCCGCCCAGCGAACGGTACAAGTCTATTCGCAGTTGCACCAACTCACCCTGTGCAGCCAGATGCGTGCGTTCGAGCCGCTGGTAACCCAACAGCGTGGTGAGATATCGAGTGAAGTCCATCGACCCCTTAATGTAGTAATCTCGTGTCTGCTCCATCGATTTTTTCGACAGATCAAGCTGCTTGCCAAGACTCTCCAGATACTCCTCCTGCTTGGCCTCTTGAATCAGTGCATCCTCAACTTCCTTCATGGATGTCAAAATAGCCTGTCCATAGTCATTCAGGCGCTCCGACATCACCGCGCGAGTCCGCTCAACTTCTGCCTTGCGAAGCCCAGCGTCAAATATCGGCGCGGTTACCTCGGCCGCCAGCACTGCAAGCCAATTATCGAATAGATCGCGGATATCCTCAGCCGCCGTCTCGGCCCGAATAGACAATCCAAGTCGCGGATACTGGTCGACGATGGCTGCATATGCCCGCTGATCTGCCGCCTGCACACGCAATTCCGCAGCGCGAACATCGGGACGACGCCTCAGCCATGTAATGGGCACACCAGTTGCCGGCACGGCCGGCAACTTGGGCAATTCGTCGCCAGCTGGCGCACTGAATCCACTCGGCGAACGCCCCAGCAGAACCGCAAGCTTGTGCTCAAGGACCTGCAAAAATGATTCAACCTGAATGCGCTC